>JBLMXA010000939.1:0-12078 GCA_050257515.1 Acidobacteriota bacterium
CGACAGCTGCTGATAGTTCTCGCGCAGGAACACTTCGGAGACTGGTGTGGGAATCTCGTCAATTCGTTGAAGGATCTCGGGGTCGTCCACGACGAGAATCTCGAAGTTCTGCATGTTGTGCGCGGTCGGCGCCCACCGCGCGGCGTCGACGATCCGCGCCAGCTCGCGGTCGCTGACCGTCTGGGCAGGATCGTACGGCGCGCGGGTCGAGTGCCGGTGCTCGATGATCCACTGCAGGCGGTCGCTGTTGTCGGGCTCCATACGGCAAGCCCGTGCAGGCGACGTGCCGAGCGCGGCGCAACGCCTGCACCGCGCGCGGCGCGGCGCGCGTCACCTGCGCGAACCGTACGCCAACCCGGTGGCATGGCGCGGCACGCGCGATGCTGTCCGTCGTTGCATGTACAAGCGAATTCTCTGTGCGGTCGACTTTTCCGACGACTCGCGCGAGGCGATGCACGAGGCGGCCGAGCTCGCGCGCCAGTCGCAAGCGGTCCTCGTGCTCGTCCACGTGTGGCAGCCGCCGCTGTGGCTGACGACCGCCGAGTACCAGCTACCCGGCCATGTCGTGCAGGAGACGGTAGATCTCGCGGAGCGCACGCTCGAGGTCTGGAAGGCGGACGCGCGCAAGCTCGGGGCCGGCGAGGTCGTCGCGAAGTTTCTGACCGGCACGCCGTGGGACATGATCGTGTCGACCGCGCGCGAGGACGAACGCATCGACCTCATCGTCACGGGCACTCACGGCCGCACCGGCCTGCGCCGCGCGCTCATCGGGTCGGTGGCGGAGAAGGTCGTGCGTCACGCGCCATGCGCGGTTCTCGTGTGTCGGTCTCGGGAAGCGAGTTAGCGTTCAGGAACGCCCGCGCCGAGCGCACCATCGTGCGGGTGACGTCGTCGGGCGCGAAGGCCGGGTCGTCGTCGGCGGCGTGATCGACGGCGACGAACGCGATCCACGCGGTCTCGAACGCGTGCGCGAGCAGCGGCTCGAGCTCGTCGCGCACTGCGGGGGCGGCGCCGGCGAGTGCGGTGCGCGCGCGGACGATCAGCGCGAGGTTCGCCGCGCCGATCTGATAGGCCGCGCGCAGCTGGATCGATTGCGGCCCGTGCTCGAGCGCCTCGAGGTAGATCAGCATCGTCGGCGCGAGCGCTCGCGTCAGCTCCTCGACGACCGGGTGCACCTCGTCCGCCCGCCGGACCGCCGGCACGCGGTCGTCCTGCAGGCAGGCGGCGAGCGTCATCACCTGGTTCCACGCGAAGAGATCGTCGGAGTCGGGGACGACGACGATCGTCGCGCAGTCGTCGCGAGGCCCTGCCGACGCCGCGGCGGGGACGAGCAAGGCAGCCAGCACCAGGATCGGAACGGCGCGCGTCATGAGCTGACCGCGTGCATACGCGGGGCCGCGCACGGAATTCGCGAACCCGGACGCGGGCGCGGGCACGCGAAATGCTGCCCGTCGACGGCATGACGCCCGAATATCCCGTCCAGGTGGAGGTCACGTCGCCTCCTCGCTTCGACCGCATCCAGCTGCTGTTGCGGATCGTCCTCGCGATCGTGCTCGGCTGGGTCGGCATCACCGCCGGCTGGCTCGTGTGCGTGCTCTACGGCGCACTGCCGCTGATCACCGCGATCGCGCTGTCGTCGTTCGGCCGCGATCAGTATGATTCGGAGATCGCGCCGAAGGTGTCGCGCGTGCTGGTATGGCTGCTCCAGCTGTCGGCGTACATGGCGCTGCTCGTCGACAGATTCCCCGCCGGCGACGACACGTCGACGCGCGTCGAGATCCGGATCACCGGCAAGCCGACCGTCGGCTCGGCGCTGTTCCGCCTGCTCACCTCGCTGCCCAGCGGGATCGTGCTGATGTTGCTGTGGTGCATCTCCGGGCTGCTGTGCTTCATCGCCGCGTGGATCGTGCTGTTCGGCGAGCCGATCCCGCACTCGATGCTCGGGTTCCAGCGCGCCGTGCTGCGCTGGCAGGCGCGGCTCGTCGCGTATCACGCGTCGCTCGTCGACGAGTACCCGCCGTTCGAGCTCGACACCAGCGACCACCACGAGCTGCCGCTCGCGACGACCAGCGGCGCGCACTAGACGAGCGCGTCGATCGCGCCGACGAACAGCGCCGGTGCGCGGTCGTTCTTGTGAGCGACCGGCCACGGCGACACGCACGCGAGCACGGGCACGTCGTGGATCGTCAGCGCGAGCAGATGCCCCTTCGAGCTGATGCCGCCGATGCCGGCGCGCGCCCGCGCGATGAACCTCCGCAGCTCGCCGCCGTTCCAGCCCTGCGCGCGCAGCGCGAGGACGCCGTACGTACGCAGCAGCTCCGGCGGGTTCTCTCCGTTGAACACGATCGCGCGCATCAGATCGGCGGCGGGATCGGTCTCGCTGACGACCAGCGCGGTGCGGATGCGCTCGAGCACGAGCTCGGCCGACAGCAGCTCGACGAGCGTCGCGGTGATGACGACGTGGCAGCGCATGCCGAGCCTCGCCGCGAGCTCGCCGCAGTCGACGGTGTCGACGAACGGCACCGCGCCGGTCGCGGAGCGCCGCTCGGCGAGCACGTGCATACGGGCGGTCATGTAGCTCTCGCCGGTCTTCGCCTGGCGGTCGCGAATCCTGCGCTTCAGATCCTTGCGATCGGTCATGTTCGCTCCTTCCGCGACCGCCGGGAATCCCATGCATTCCTCGCGGCCACGAGGATACGAAGACGACGAACCTGCGTAGCGGCCCGAGGAGAGCGCTCCCCTTTGCCCTCCGAGGACGGGGGCATGGGCCCGTCGGTGAGGGTTGCGCGCGAGCTCGCCGCGCAGCGTCAGTGTAACCGAGTGGCATGCGAAATGCTGAGTTCTCGGGCGTCAGGAGGTGTCTCATGATCCGAGTCGCACTCGCGCAAGAACATCGCATCCTGCGATGGGCGCTCCGAGAAGCCCTCGGCAGGGCCGGCGACTTCGAGGTCGTCGGCGAGGCGGGAACCGTGGACGACACGCTGGCGATGATTCGCCGCGATAGGCCCGAGGTGCTGGTGATCGATACGTCGATGCCCGATCACACGCCGTTCGACGTGCTCGGCAAGATCCGGGAGATCGAGGCCGGACCGTTCGTCGTCGTGCTCGCACCGCACGACGAGGCGGCCTACGCCGCGCGTGCGGTGACCGCCGGCGCGCACGCGTATGTCTCCGCGACGTCGCCCCCCGAGCTGCTGCTCGAGGCGATCCGCGCGGTGACCAGGGGCGAGCAGATCGTGCCCCCCGCGGCCGAGCCGCTGCTCGCCGCCGGCGAGAAGGGGCCGAACACGCTCACCGCGCGCGAGCTCCAGGTGATGGAGATGCTCGCGCGCGGCATGACGAGCCGCGAGATCGCCGATCACTTCGATCTCAGCATCAAGACCGTGGACACGCACCGCGCACACCTGCTGAAGAAGCTACGCGTCCGCAACAACGCCGAGCTCGCCCGGTTCGCGGTCAAGCACGGCTACGTCACGCTGTAGCTCGGGTCCTACTTGCCGCGGTGATCTCGCTCGCGTCCGCGCTGCTGCTGCGGCGGCTGCGGATGCTGGCGCGCGGGCGCGGCGCGAGGCGGCACGGCGCGAGGTGCGACCGCGCGAGGCTGCGGCCGGGGCTGAGGCCGCGGCTGCACCGGACGCGGCTGCATCGGGACCGGCCTCGCCTCGAGCTGCCGCCGCTGCTCGAGCCCGGAGCGGATGTCGCGCCGCGGCTGCGGCGGGATGCGCGGTCGCGGCGTCGGCTGGACCCGCGGCTGCGGCCGCGGCTGCATCTGCGGCCGGGCGTGCGGGCGCTGGCGGTATTCGCCGGGGTTGACGCGGCCCATCGCGCGCGGCTCGATCCGGCGCGGCCGGACCTCGACGTCGTGCCGGCGCAGCAGCGCCGGCGGGGGACCGACGACGATCCGGCGATCGCGCCAGCGGCCGTACTGCTGCACCGGCCGCGCGTAGCGCTGGAACCTCGGCAGCTCGCGCGGCGGGACGTAGTAGCGATCGAGATCCGGATCGTAGAGCCGGCCCGCCGGTGCGTAGTGCCACGCGTACACCGGCTCGCGGTAGCCGCGGTCGACGATGATCTGCGGCGGCATCGGCGCCCACCCGAACGCATCCCCGCTCTCGCGCCAGTCGACCCACGACGGCCCCCACTCCGTGTCGGGCAGCCACGCCCAGCGGCCGAGCGAGTCGGAGTAGTACCAGCGACCGTAGTGGGACGTCGCCCACGCGAACGGCTCGCTCGACACCCACATCATGCCGACGTCCGTGTACTCCCAGTGACCGTACGTGTACGGGACATAGTCGCGATCGTTCGGCAGGAACACGTACGTGCCGACCTCCGGATCCTGGGCCCACTGCCCGTACGGCGCGAGCTGGTCGTAGAACACGTCGACCGACGGCACGCTGTCTCCGGGCACGTTCGCGTAGACGCCGACCGAGATATCGGCGCGAGCCACACCGGACCCACCGACCAGCAACGCGAGGATGATCGCGACCTTCATGCGATCCGGAGCAGGCAAGCGACGAGCCACGCGGCAGCCTCCAGTTCCCGACGGTGAACCTCGGATTTTCGTCACCGGCGCTCGTACGTTCGCGCGGTTAGCGTGGCACGCGGCGTGCTGCGGCGTGGCCGGTGCGCCGGCTGTGGCTCGTCAGCTCGCTCGCGATCGCGCGCCTCGCGCACGCCGATCCCGCGGACGATAGCGGCGAGGTCATCGAGGTCACCGGCACCGCGCCTGCGCCGCCACCCGAGCCCGTGCACGACACGGTCGCCGCCGACGAGCTGCACGAGCTCCCCGGCGGCGGCAACGACGCGCTGCGCGGCCTGCAGAGCCTGCCCGGCGTCGCGCGCATCCCGTTCGGCCTCGGCGGGCTCGCGCTGCGCGGAGCCGCACCTCACGACACGCGCGTCTACCTCGACGACATCCCGGTGCCGATCCTCTACCACTTCGGCGGCCTCGCCTCGTTCCTGCCGATCGACGCGATCGATCATCTGGAGCTGACGCCGAGCGGCGCCGGCGCCGCGTACGGCGGCGGCATCGGAGGGCTCGTCACGATCGACTCGCGATCGCCGCACCCGACGCGGTGGGGCGCCGAGGGCGAGATCAGCCTGCTGCACGCCGGCGTGCTCGCGACCGGGCCGGCCGACGGAGGCGGCAGCTGGCTGGTCGGCGTGCGCCGCTCGTACGTCGATGCGGTGCTCGCCGCCGCGCAGGTCGACATGGCGCTCGCGCCGAGCTACCTCGACGGCCAGGTCCGCTGGGAATCAGCCGACCGCAAGTGGCTCGCGCTCGCGTTCGCGTCGAGCGACGATCTCCAGCTCGTGCACGACCCGGCGGATGCCGGCGGCGTCGTCGGCATCAGCGGCGCGCAGGTCAAGTCGCTCGACTACTCGTCGCGGTTCCTGCGGTTCGGCGTGCGCTACCAGCACGACGGCGTGACGTTCACGCCGTGGGTCGGCATCGACGACATCGGCGCGAGCATCGACAAGAGCGACGCCGACAAGGGCATCGCGCGCCTCGACATCATGTACGGCGCGCGCGGCGAGATCAAGCGCGAGGCGGTCGGCGGCGTGCTCTCGGTCGGCGGCGAGGTCCGCGCGACCAACTACGACTACGAGATCCGCAACGTGCCACCGCCCTACCCCGGCAACCCGATGCCGACCGAGCTCGTCGACCGCCACAACAACCTCACCGGCATCGACGCCGGCGTCTACGCCGAGCAGACGTGGCAGCGCGGCAACGTCACCGTGCGCCCGGGCGTCCGCCTCGACTACTACGGGCTCGCCGACCAGGTGGTGATCGATCCGCGGCTCACGGTCGGCGAGCGCGTCGGCGACGCGATCCTCACGCAGTCGCTCGGCATGTACCACGAGTCGCCGCTCGTCACCGATCTCGATCCGATCTTCGGCGAGCGCCAGCTCGCGCCGCCGCAGTCGATCCAGGCGTCGGCGGCGGTCGAGGCGCCGTTCGCCGACCTGTTCGTCGGCAAGGCGACCGCCTACGTCCAGGCGCAGAGCCAGCTGCCGGTCGACGTCGTCACCGGTGCGACGCCGATCTCGCAGAACGGCAGCGAGCGCGCCGGCGGGCTGCTCGCGATCAGCCGCGAGCTCGTCGACGAGCAGTTCGGCTCGTACACGTACCGCCAGTACGTCGGCGAGGGCCGGTCGTGGGGCATCGAGCTGCTCGCGCGCAAGGAGCTCGGCCGGTTGACCGGCTGGATCTCGTACGCGTACGCGCGCGCGTACCGCACCGGCGATCCGGTCTACGACGCCAGCTACTACCCCTACGTGCTCGACCAGCCGCACATCCTCACCGCGGTCGGCTCGCTGCCGCTCGGCGAGCACTGGCGCATCGGCGGCCGCGCGCGCCTCGCGAGCGGCAACCCGATCACGCCGGTCGCGGGCTCGACCTACGATCCGGACAAGCACCAGTGGAACGCGGTCGACGGCCCGCTGCTGTCGCAGCGGCTGCCGACGTTCGCGCAGCTCGATCTGCGCGTCGATCGGATCTGGCGCCGGCGCGGTGGCCTGTGGGATCTCTACCTCGACGTCCAGAACGTCACCGACCGCGCGAACGTCGAGGGCGTCACCTACAGCGCCAGCTACATGACGCGCTACTACACGACCGGCCTGCCGGTGTTCCCGTCGCTCGGGATCGAGTACCGGCCGCGCTAGCAGTCCCAATGCCGGTCACTTGACGGCGCGTCCGCTGGTCGTGCTCGTGCTCGTGCTCGTGCTCGGCTGTTCGAGCAGCAAGCCGGCGATTCCTGCGTGATCGACGCCCAGCTGTGCGGTGGCGCCCCGGATCGAGTACGAGCACGAGTACGAGTACGAGTACGACCGATCTAGCTAGGTGACCGGCATTGGCAGCTAGGTCCTCGGCACCTCGGTCCTCAGCCGCTCGATCTGCTGCTTCGTGTCCTCGGTCTCGTCGAGGTGCATCGGGTGCGTGGCGGTGCGGCCGAACGGCGCGTGGATGATGATCTGCGTCTGCGGCGTCTTGAGCGCGACGAGCTTGTCGACCGTCGTGTGCAGCTCGGCCTTCGGCAGGTGCTCGAGCACGTCCATGCACAGGATCGCGTCGTACTTGCCGTGCGGAGGCATCGGCTCGACGTCGGACTTCCAGAACTCGAGCTTCACGCCCTGACGCTGGGCGCGGAACTGCGCGAACCGCAGCGTCTGCGAGTCGAGGTCGGCGAGCGTCACGTCGAAGCCGGCCTGCGCGAGCATCAGCGAGTTGAAGCCGACGCCGCCGCCGAAGTCGAGGATCGTGTGGACCTTCGCCGCCTTCATCTGGTCGACGAGCGCGAGGTCGCTCTCGTGCTTGCTGACGTCCCACAGGTGCCAGCTGCCGAGGTCCCAGATGTAGTTCTGGGTCTGCTTGTAGAACTCCTTGATCCGCGCGTCGGTCATCGGCCCCTTCGCCTCCCACGCCGACCACTCGACCTTCATGCCGTCGTTGTGGACCGTCACCTTGTCGATCACCTGGTCGCGCGTGAGCCCGGTGAACGCCATCGCGTCCGCGATGAAGGACTCGCGCTCGGCCGCGAGTGCGGGATCGACCGCGGATCCCGCACCTGGCGGCGTCGCGACCAGCATCTCGGTCATCTTCGCCGTCTTGTTCGCGGCGGGAGCCGCCGGCTGCGGATCGTGGCAACCCAAACCAATCAGGCACACGAGAAGCGCGCGCTGCACGCGGGGCACGCTAGCACGGGAGTCTAGGGGTAACTCTGGGGTAGCGACGGATCGCGCCCCCGTGGCCGATCCGGGTTCGCCGATCGATCTACTATAAAGCGTGTCCACCACGGCTGCTCCGGGGAAGTACGAGGTGCTCGGCAAGCTCGCCGAGACCACGACGTCCGAGCTGTTCGTCGCCCGCACGGACCAGGCCGGTCCGCAGCGGTTCGTGGTCGTCAAACGGCTTCGCCGCGACATCGCGCGCGACCTCGCGCGCGTGAAGGCGTTCCTCGATCGCGCGAAGCTCGTCTCGCACATCGAGCACCCTAACATCGCGCAGGTGTTCGATTGCGGCAAGCTGGGCGGCTCGTACTTCGCGACGATGGAGCTGGTCGACGGCGAGACGATCGCGGCGATGATCGAGCACTCGCGGCAGAGCAAGATCCCGATCCCGGTGCGCGTCGTGCTGACGCTCGCGGCCGGCGCCGCCGCCGGGCTGCATCACGCGCACGAGCGGCGCGCCAGCGACGGCAAGCTGCTCGGCGTCGTGCACGGCAACCTCGGGCCGACGAGCGTCATGGTCACGCGCGACGGCATCGTCAAGCTGGTCGGGTTCGCGCGCATCCCGGAGACGCGCGACGTCGCGTACTCGTCGCCCGAGCTGCGCGACGGGCGCCCGATCGATCGCCGCAGCGATCTGTTCTCGCTCGGCCTCGTGCTGTGGGAGCTGCTCACGCTCGAGCCACTGCCGCGCGACGACGACGCGGTCGCCGCGCCACCTTCGTCGAAGCGCTACGAGCTGCCGAAGGAGCTCGACGCGATGGTCGCGAAGCTGCTCGCGAAGGATCCGGGCGAGCGCTACGCGACCGCTGGCGAGCTGCTCGCCGCGATCGAGGCGCTCGCCGCCAGGCTCGAGCTGACGCTGTCGACGACCGACCTCGCGCGCGTGATGCGCCTGTGGTACGGCGAGCCGGCCGGCCCCAACGGCGAGCCGCTCGCGTCGATCACCGTCGAGTCGGAGGCGGTGCCCGCCGACCTGGTCGCCCCCGCGAGCCCGATCGACGCGATGCTCGAGCAGGTGCGCAGCAACGCCGCCGCGATCCGCCGGCTCGTCGCCGCCTCGACGACCGCGGCGACGACGCGACGCCACCGGTCGACCGCGGTGCCGCTCGGCGAGCCGGCGACCGGCGATCTCCGCGAGAGCTTCGAGCAGATCCGCGACCGCATCCTCGCGAACGCGCGGCCGAAGAAGGACACGAGCAAGCCCGAGGACACCCCCGCGCCCGCGCGCAAGAAGCCCGAGACGCTGAACCCGACGAACCAGTACTCGTACATCACGAACGTCAAGGGCAAGGCGGCCGAGCCGCTGCGCTCGGTGACCGGCACGCCGCCGCTCGGCGCGCCTTCGGAGACCGCTGGCGTCGCGACCGTCGCGAAGCTCGAGCTCGCCGCCGTGCCGATGCGCATCGAGGAGAAGGTCCGCGCGACCGATCGCGAGAAGCTGGTCGTCGACGTCGCGCCCGAGCCCGCGAAGCCGGTCGCCGCGAACGACGAGATCCGGGCCGAGGAGCCCGCGAAGGTCGAGGTCGCGGCGGAGCCCGCGAAGGTCGAGGTCGCGGCCGAGCCCGCGAAGGTCGAGGTCGCGGCCGAGCCCGCGAAGGTCGAGGTCGCGGCCGAGCCCGCGAAGGTCGAGGCCAAGCCCGCCGACGACTCGAAACCCGAGGCGGCCGAGCCCGCGGAGCCGAAGGCCGACGCCGAGAAGGCCGAGAAGACCGAGAAGACCGAGAAGATCGACCGCCCCGGCAAGGCCGCGAAGGCTGCGAAGGCCGCCGATGCCGACGAGGCCGCCGACTCCGACGACGAGGCCAAGCCCGGCGCCGAGCCCGCCGACGACGAGGACACCGCGCCGCCGGTGCGTGCGCCGTGGCTCGTGCCGGTGCTCGCGGCCGGAGTGGCGATCGCGGCGATCGGCATCGTGCTCGTGCTGCACGGCGGCAACAAGCACACCGCCGCCGCGCCATCGCCGCCCCCGCCGCCGGTCCACGCCGACGCGCGCGTGCAGGTCGCGGTCGCGCCCGACGCGCCCGCTGTCGCGCCGCCGGACGCCGCGGTCGCCGCGGTCGTGATCGACGCGGCGGTCGTCGTCGCCGCGCCGCCCGATGCCGCGCAGGTCGCAGCGGCGCCACCGGACGCCCGGATCGCGCCAGCCGATGCGGCGCAGGTCGCAGCTGTCGCACCCGATGCGGCCGGGCCTCGCCACCATCATCACGAGGACACCCCGCCGGCCGGCGGCGAGCCCGAGCCGCCGAAACCCGCGAAGGACGAGCGCACGATCGAGCAGCTGTTCGACGCCGGCGAGTTCGGCAAGGCGAACAAGGACTGCTCGACGACGACGCAGTTCAACACCGCGCGCCTGATCGACTGCGCGCTCGCGGCCTGCCACGTCAAGGACACCGCGCTCGCCAAGCGCTGGTCGCATGCGATCGACAGTGCCTCTCGCGTGCAGGTTGCCGCTCAATGCCACGACCTCGGCGTCGATCTCGACGCCCCCTAGCAGTTTGGCGCGCCGTGCGGGCACGACCCGCTGTACAGTGCGCGCATGCGAAGTGTCTTGTTCGTGATGTTCGCGGCGATCGCGGTCGTCGCGTGTGCCGAGAGCCCCAAGCACGCCCAGGGCCCGGGGTCGGGATCCGGATCGGGATCCGACGACAACCTGGTGTGCTCCGAGGTCACCGACACCGGCTCGATGTTCTCGCACACCGAGTGCAAGCCGCGCGACCAGTCACAGGAAGAGCGCGAGGACGCGCAGCGCTTCCTGAAGCGGCCGCGGTCGACGCCGACGCACTAGGTCGGCTAGAACCAGCCGGCGATCTCCCAGCACACGCTCGCCGCGAACAGCAGCACGACGCCGGCCGCGCACGCGAGCCACACGAGCGACGAGCGGTCCCACGATCGGATGTCCCAGGTGCGCGGATCCCACGTCGGTGCCGGCATCGGCACGATCAAGCGCACGGGCGGCGGCAGCGGCGGCGGCGCCGGCGCGGGCTCGGGATCCTCGACGATGATCGCCGCGACCTCGGTGCGCTCCTCGCCGGGCGCGGACGGTGCCGGCTTCGGTCGCAGGATCGAGTGCAGGCGCGACAGCCCGCTGATCTCGGTGCCGGGCCGCACGGTGAACAGCCAGCTCACCCACTCGGCGACCTGGCCGTTGTCGACGTAGTTGCCGGGCCGCGCGATCACGTTGCGGAGCGCGTCGCCCATCGCCGCTGCCGACTGCCAGCGCCGCGCCGGATCGCGCTCGAGCGCGGTCATCACGATCTCGTCGAGCTCGGGGCTGACCCGCGGGTTGCCGAGCGACGGGCGCGGGATCGGGAGCTGGCGCACGCGCATCATCGTCTCGAACGCGTCGGCGCCGTCGAACAGCCGGCGGCTCGTCAGCAGCTCGTACATGATGATGCCGACCGCCCACAGATCGGCGCGGTGATCGAGCTTGCCGCCGAGGTACTCCGGCGCGACGTAGCCGAACTTGCCCTTGATCACCCCCTGCCCGGTCTCCTCGGTCGACACCTTCGCCTTCGCGAGGCCGAAGTCGATGAGCTTCAGCAGCCCCTCGTCCGACAGGATCATGTTCGCCGGCGTGATGTCGCGGTGGATGATGCCGAGCGGCGAGCCCTTGTCGTCGCAGCGGTTGTGCGCGTGATCGAGCGCGTCGCACAGCTGCGCGGCGAGGTTGAGCGTGATCTGCTCGGGGACGGCGCCGGTCGTCTGCCCGGACTGCTCGACGAGCTTCTTGAGCGTCGGTCCCTTGATGTACTCCATCGCGATGAAGTACGTGCCGAAGATGCGTCCGGAGTCGTACGTCGCGGCGATGTTGGGGTGGTCGAGGTAGCGCAGCACGCGCGCCTCGTCGAGGAACAGCGCGATCAGCTCGCGCTGCATCGTCGGCATCAACCGCTTGAGCGCGACCGGCTTCTTGGACCCGTCGGGCGCGACGAGCTCGGCGCGGTGGACCGTCGCCATGCCACCTTTGCCGAGCTCCTCGTAGACGAGGTACGAGCCGTAGCGTTCCGGCGCTCGGTCCACTGCCGACGATTGTAACGGAAGAAACGTCCCGGCGGGCGCGTTCAGCCGGCATGCTATTCGCCCGCTGGCGCGACCACTTCGAGCGCAACCGGCTGCGGCCGCTTCCCGAGCTCGGCGACGCCCGCCGCGAGCTGCCCGAGGGCTGGCCCGAACCGCTCGCGCGCTCGCTCGCCGTGTTCCAGCTCGGCGAGTCCAAGGGCGGCCGGCTCGCCGACCAGATCGACTCGGTCGCCGGCCTCGACGCCGACTACCGCGCCGCGATCAAGCTGTTCGTCGAGGAGGAGCAGCGGCACGGCGAGCTGCTCGCGCTGTGCGTGCAGGCGCTCG
>JBLMXA010000940.1:0-4912 GCA_050257515.1 Acidobacteriota bacterium
GCAGCTGCCCGACGAGGTGCGCGCCGCGTACGTCAAGGGCAAGCTCGTGCTCGCGCCGACGCCGGCGGCGCTCGTGTTCGCGCACCACCCGCGCTACCAGGCGCTCGCGAAGGAGCTGCCGCGCGCGAGCCAGATCCCGCTGCTTCACCTGTTCCCGCGCGTCGAGGGCAGCTGCGCGATCCGCATCCCGCAGTCGGGCTGGCTCGACGAGCGCGATCCCGCGACCTCGCACGTGCCGCACGGCCACCGCGTCGTCGGCCACCTCACGCGCACGCACCGCTGGCAGCGCGTCCCGCGCGACGCCGGCCTCCACGGCGATGGCATGTACACCGACAAGGTGTCGGTCGCGCTGTTCTCGACGACGCCGGAGGCGGTCGATCTCTACGACAAGCCGCTCGCGCGCAACGCGCAGATCTGGTCCGAGGACTACCAGCTGCTGCTCGACGGCCCGCGCGCGACGAAGGACGCGATCGTGAACGCCGGCGGCATCGTCGATCGCGGCGGCCGCTTCGGCTACCGCATGTACTACCCGCCGATGCGCGCCGGCACGCGCGAGCTGTTCTGGCACGTGCCGGTCGTCGCGACGAAGCACGGCCGCTATCCCGAGACGCCGCCCGGCTACGCGACCGCCGAACGCGACGGCGCGGCGCCGCTGCGGCTCACCCCGCACCTGCTCGCCCGGCCGTCGCACCTCGCCGCCGCGCGCCTGTTCCCGAAGGACAGCGGCCTCGCGCGCCACACGACGAGCAACAACGTCCGCAAGCTGCTCGACGCGTACGAGCTGCTGCGCACGCCGCTGCCGCGCGCGCTCGCTCGCTCGCTCGTGCACATCGCGAAGGACACGACGCTCGACGCCTGGCTCGCCGACCTGTCGAAGCACGCATCGGATCGCGCCGCGGCGAAGAAGCTCGTCGACACGCTGCACGCGATGCTCGCCCCCGACGAGGAGCCCGGTGCGCCGCTCGTGCTCGACAAGCTCGGCACCCGCGCGTTCGAGGAGCAGGTGTGGAACACGATCGCGCAGCTCGCGCACGGCGAGTTCCACCAGAAGAACGACGCCGACGGCATCAAGGTCAATCGCGGCAAGACCGGCGGTCCCGCGGCGAAGCGCGTCCACCTCCACTGCCACGACCAGCGCGACCTCGACGCGCTCGGCGATCACCTGCACGCGCGCTACCGCGAGCTGATCGGCAAGCACGGCGTCGGCGAGGTCGTCGATCACTGGTTCCGCTGGGAGACTGACTTCGAGTTCCCGTGGATGGAGGGCTGGGCGCGCAACCAGCAGCTGCCGAGCGAGCGCAACATCGTGATGATGATCCCCGGCAAGCACCGCGGCGAGGCGATCGTGATGGGCGATCACTACGACACCGCGTACATGGAGGACGTGTTCTACGCGGAGACCGGCGGTGACGCGCTGCGCGCAGCGGCGTGCGGCGCCGACGACAACCACTCCGCGACGACCGCGCTGTTGCTCGCGGCCGAGCAGCTGCTGCCGCTCGCGGCGGCCGGCAAGCTCGAGCGCGACGTGTGGCTCGTGCACCTGTGCGGCGAGGAGTTCCCCGCCGACTGCATGGGCGCGCGCGCGCTCGGCCAGGCGCTCGTCGAACGGCGGCTCTCGTTCACCGCCGAGGACGGCACGCCGCGCGACGTGTCGAGCGTGCAGGTCAAGGGCGTGTTCGTGCTCGACATGATCGGCCACAACGCCGACCGCGATCGCGACGTGTTCCAGATCGCGTCGGGCGAGGGTGCCGGCTCGGCGCGGCTCGCGCGCCGCGCGCACCGCGCGAACGAGCGCTGGAACCGGCTCGCGGCGCAGTGGAACCGCGACCGGCCGGGCGCCGCCCGCGCGCCGCGCGTCGCGTACGACGCGCACGGCAAGCCGCCTCCTCCGCCGCCGTCGTTCGCGCACCTACCGCTGCACGGCGAGGTGCGCGTCGAGTGGGAGCCGCGGTCGGCGCTGTTCAACACCGACGGTCAGATCTTCTCGGATCTCGGCATCCCGGTGGTGCTGTTCATGGAGAACTACGACATCAGCCGCAAGGGCTATCACGACACGCACGACACGATGGAGAACATCGACCTCGACTACTGTGCGGCGCTGACCGCGATCGCGATCGAGACCGTCGTCGACACGGCGTGCGCGTTGCAGGCTCCGTGAGCGTGGAAGCCACGACGAAGGCGAGCGCCCACGACACGCCGAGCAAGTGGACGGTCCTCGCGATCGTGGCGGTCGGCGTGTTCATGTGCACGCTCGACACGTCGATCGTCAACGTCAGCCTGCCCGCGATCGCGGGCTACTTCGGCGTGCCGGTCGGCTCCGAGATCGAGTGGGTGATCATCGCGTACCTCGTGATCATCGCGTCGACGCTGCTCGTCGTCGGGCGGCTCGCCGATCGGATCGGGAGGAAGCCGATCTGGATGGCCGGGCTCATCGTGTTCACGCTCGGCTCCACGCTGTGCGGCGCCGCGCCGACCCTCTGGCTGCTCGTCGCCGCGCGCGTGCTGCAAGGCATCGGCGGCTCGCTGCTGATGGCGGTGAGCCCGGCGCTGCTCGTCGGTGCGTTCCCGGCGAACGAGCGAGGCCGTGCGCTCGGCATGAACGCGACCGTGGTCGCGCTCGGCATCACGACCGGGCCGCCGCTCGGCGGCACGATCACCGCGTCGGCGAGCTGGCGCTGGATCTTCTACGTCAACGTCCCGATCGGCCTCGCCGGCCTGATCGCGACGTGGCTCAAGCTGCCGCGCGACCGGCCGCGCCCGGAGCGCCAGCGCTTCGACGTCGCCGGCGCGTTCCTGCTCGGGTTCGCGCTCGCCGCGCTGACCGTCGCGCTGTCGGTCGGCAACGTCACCGGGTGGGGCTCGTGGCAGGTGGCCGTGCTCGCGGCGGTGTTCGTGGTCGCGGGCGCGGCGTTCGTGATCCACGAGCGCCGCCACGACGCGCCGCTCCTCGACGCGAAGCTGTTCCAGAACCGGCTGTTCGCGTCCGCGAGCGCCAGCCAGGTGCTGAGCTTCATCGCCGGCTTCGCGACGGCGTTCCTGCTGCCGGTCTACCTCGAGCAGCTGCGCGGGTTCGGGCTCGCCCACACCGGCGTGCTGCTCACCGCGTTCCCGATCGTCGTCGCGGTGCTCGCGCCGATCAGCGGCCACACCGCGGACCGCATCGGCACGCGCGGGCTCGCCGCCACCGGCATGGCGGTGCTGTGCGTCGGCCTCGTGCTGATGGGCTGTCTCGGCGCCGACTCGCCGGAGTGGCAGATCATCGGCGTGCAGGTCGTGGCGGCGATCGGCATGGCGGTGTTCCAGTCGCCGAACAACAGCGCGATCATGGGCGCGGCGCCCCGCGACCGCCAGGGCGTCGCCGCCGGCATGCTCGCGACCGGCCGCACCACCGGCCAGAGCATCTCGGTCGCGGTCGCCGGCGCGGTGTTCGTATCGCTCGGCGGTGCCGCGGCCGGGCGCGCGCTGCTCCAGCACCACGGCGAACCGCAGCTCGTGGCGCGGTTCCTGCGCGGGTTCTCGTGGGCGCTGTGGACGTGCGCCGCGATCTCGGCGATCGCGATCGTCACGTCGCTGCTGCGCGGCCGCGAGCAGCGGTAAGCTCGCGCCGTGGGATTCGGCATCGATCGGCGCGCACGCGCGCGCAAGCGGCTGCTCCGCCGCGCGCCGGATGCGAAGGAGGTCGCCGACCGGCTCGGCCGGCTCGCGCGCCGCATGCTGAAGGACGCGTTCGACGAGGCCAAGCGCGTCGACGGCCGCTACACCGTCGAGCTCGACTTCCATCCGGCCGAGCCGTCCGCGACGCTCGCGGTCACCGCGGACGGCGAGCTCGCGCTGCACGCGCACACGAGCTTCGTCGGCCCGGGCTACCACGCCGATGTGATCGCGCAGCTCGCGCCGCTGCTCGAGGAGCTCGAGTTCGTGTGGGCCGAGCCGTTCGAGCTCGCGGCGACCCAGCGCGCGATGTGCGAGTGGGTTGCTGCGACGCTGCGCGACGTGTCCGGGCAGGTCGATCTCGGCGTCGAGCGCCCGTTCGTGATCGACGCGCCGGTGCTGACGCCGCTCGGCCCGCGCGACGACGCGTGGCGCACCGCCGTGCTCGCCGATCCGATGCACGCGCGCGACATCTTCGCGTGGTGGGATCCCGGCGCGCCCGGCGAGGAGCGGCGCGCGCGCGCGCTGCTCGCGATGTGGCACGAGGTGCCGTGGCGCGAGCCGCTCGACGCCGAGGAGCGGTCGCTGATGAAGCGCGTCGATCGCGATCTGCGCGCGGCGCACCGCGCCGCACCCGAGCTCGAGCTGCCGTGGCCGGAGTGGGCCGAGCTGCTCGACCACCTCGCCAGCGAGGCCGAGCACGTCGCCGAGGTGCGCGAGCGCGCCGCCGGCCGCGCGCCGAGCATCGGCTACCGCCGCTACGACCTCGAGGTCGAGCTGTCGGGCGGGTGGTCGTTCCGCATGCCGGGCTCGTTCGTCGGCGCGTGGGAGGACAGCGGCGAGCGCTACTGGGCGACCGACGGCGATCGCTCGCTCGAGTTCACGAGCCTCACCGCGAAGGAGGACCTCGACTCGCAGAAGCTGCTCGCGGTCGCGCCCGAGCGCCACCCGGTCGTCGATCGCTTCAGCGACGGCGCGCGCTGCGGCCGCGCCGAGGCCTACGAGGACGACGACGTCCACGTCGTCCACGGCCTCGTCGCGCAGGCACCGCACGTCGCGATCCTGACGTGCAAGGGCGATCCGGGCGACGAGCCGTGGGCGCTCGCGACGTGGCGCAGCCTGCGCAACGGCTAGCCTAGCCCGCGTCGAACACGAACCGCGTCGACGCGTGCGCCGGCGCGTTCGGGATCGCGATCATCGTGTTCCACACCGCCTCGACGACGCAGTCGTGGACCTCGGGATCGGCGGGCGCGACGTCGAC
>JBLMXA010000941.1:0-7216 GCA_050257515.1 Acidobacteriota bacterium
CCGCGCGCGCATCGGCTCGGGCTTCGGCACCTCCGTCATGCCAAGCACCTCACCGTAGAACCGGCGCGCGGCCGCCTCGCCGCCCGGTGGGATCGCGAGCTGCACGTGATCGATGCCGACGACCTTCACGTCAGCGGCCCTTCCACACCGGCTTGCGCTTCATCATGAACGCGGCGATGCCCTCGCGGGCATCCTCGGTGGCAAGCACGCGACCGAGCTCGCCCTCGAGGTAGCGGAGCGCCGGCTCGAGATCCATGTCCTGCGAGCGGTAGAACGCGCGCAGGCCGAGCGCGAGCGTCGACGGGCTCTTGTCGGCGAGCTCCTGCGCGAGCTTCATCGTCTCGGCCTCGAGCTCGGCGGCCGGCACGACGCGGGTGACGAGCCCGAGCGCGAGCGCCTCGGCGGCCGACATCTTGCGGCCGGTCAGCATCATCTCGAGCGCCTTCTTGCGGCCGATGTTGCGCGTGATCTCGGCGGTGATCATCATCGGCCACAGGCCGACGCCGATCTCGGTCGTGCCGAGCTGCGCGGTGTCCGCGACGATCGCGACGTCGCACGCGACGACCAGCCCGAGGCCGCCGGCGAGCGCGTGGCCGTTGACCATCGCGATGATCGGCTTGCCGAGCTCGTGCATCGCCGTGAACATCTCGACGAGGCTCGCCGGCTGGGTGCCCGCCTGCTGCTGCATGCCGCCGAGGTTGCCGCCCGCCGAGAACACGTTGCCGGCGCCGGTCAGCACGACGACGTTCGCCTGGACGCCGCGGAGGGCGGCGACGAGCTCGCCGCACATCGCCGGATCGATCGGGTTCCGCTTCTCGGGTCGGTTCAGCGTGATCTTCGCGATCGGTCCCCCGTCGTCGACGACGATCGTCGTGTAGTCAGCCATGCGCGGGGTTTACCATTAGATGATATGCTCGCGGCGTGAGAACGGGGTTCGCCGTGGCATGCGTGCTAGCGCTCGCTGCACCCGCGGCCGCCGATCCGAACGATCTCGTGCTCGGCCGGCTGTCGACGCCGGTGTTCGACGCCACCGGCAAGCAGATCGGCGCGATCGGCCAGAACCTCGAGTTTCGCGAGCTGTCGTCGGCGCTCGGCGTCGTGATGGCGCCGCACCTGCTGACGCCGGCCGACACGCTCGGCTTCGGCGGCTTCCAGTTCAGCGTCGACTACGCGACGACCAGCATCGACCAGAACGCGCCGTACTGGCGCGCGCTCGCGGGCAGCGCGCCGGCGATGATGCGCACGGTCGGGTTCTTCGTGCGCAAGGGCATGTGGTTCCCGGTGCCGGCGATCGAGTTCGGCGGCGGCGCGATCCACCTGATCGACTCGCACATGTGGGCCGCCAACATGTACGCGAAGTTCTCGCTCCACGAGGGCTATCACGACCTGCCGCTGCCGAGCCTCGCCGTCCGCGGCGCGGTGTCGCGCGTGATGACGCAGGAGCAACTCGACCTGACGATCGCGTCGATCGACGTCGTGATCTCGAAGCACCTCGGCGTCGGCGGCACGTGGCGCTTCGATCCGTTCGCCGGCGGCAACGTGCTCATCATCGTGCCGCGCTCCGAGGTCATCGACTCGACGCCGAACGTCGACCAGACGCAGATGGGCAACGAGGCCGACAGCTTCAACAGCTTCGTGTTTCGCGACCAGGCGAACATCTATCGCGACCGCATCTTCTTCGGCGCGAAGATGCAGTACTACGTGTTCCAGCTGACGCTCGAGGCCGACTTCGCGTTCGCCGGCAGCTCCGCCGACAGCCGCGTCGGCGTCACCGACGCCTGCATGCCGATGTCGGCGACCGTCAACTGCAACGCGAAGGACGACACCGCCGCGCAGCGCACGCTGTCGCTGTCGGCGGGCTTCGACTTCTAGTCGCTCACGGACACTGATCGGGTAGCGCGCAGCCGGTGCCGTTCGTCGCGAACGGGCAGCACACCCACACGCACTTCGACTGCCCCGCGGTCACCGTGACCATCGCGGTGCTCGTCATGCCGGTCACCGAACCGCTGTCGCCGTTGCCGGTATCGCCGTCGGTGTGGTGCCACATGTTCGCGGCGAGCTCGAACGTCGTGCTCTCCGGCGCGGCGGTGAGCGTGATCGTGCCCGAGGCGGTGATCGGCATCGTCTGGATCGCCGCGGTCGACGCGGTTCCGCCGTTGACCGTGATCGAGCACCAGGGAGTCAACGTCGGCGCGTTCTTGACGGTCAGCATCGGGGACGCCGCGTCGATCGGCTTGGCGTCGATCGGCTTCGAGTCGATCGCGGCGTCGGCCTGCTTCGGGTTGCTGCTACTGCCGCAGCCCGCGACGAGCGCGAGTGCGGCGAGAGTCTCGACGAGGTTCGTCATAGGCCCTCTATCTCACCGCGATTCCACGCGCCGTGCGCATGAAACGGAGTGTTTCGTCTAGTTCACGGTGACGGTGCCGGTGAAGCCGTGCGGCATGCAGTGGAAGCCGAACGTGCCCTTCGCCGTGAACTGCAGGCAGGCCGTCGTGTTGAAGCCGACCATGAGGCCGGGGTCGCTGCCGGTCGAGTTCGGCACGACGTCGTGGATCGACGACATCGTGAACTTCACGATCCCGTTCTGGTTGATCGTCACCGCGTTCGGGCTGTACGCGAACGTCGCGTCGGTCGTGGTCACGGT
Organism: Acidobacteriota bacterium; assembly: GCA_050257515.1. GTDB lineage: Bacteria > Myxococcota_A > Polyangia > Haliangiales > Haliangiaceae > JABFXX01. The sequence continues at coordinate 2,645 of JBLMXA010000941.1, forward strand.
CGCGTCGGGCGTCGCCGGGCACGTCACCTGGTTGACGGTCTGCGACGCCTGCATCGGCGCGTCGGACTTCGAGCTGCTGCTGCCGCCGCAGGCAGCGAGCACCAAGGAGAGGCAGAGGAGTCGCGTCATGGACGCATCCTACTCGACCTGCGCCGGCTTCGTGACCGGACCGGAGCCCGCCTCGTCGGTTTCGTCACGCTCGCGCTCGCGGTCGGGCGCGCCGGCGGTGCGCTCGGCGTGCGCGCCGCTCAGCTTGCCGCGGCGGGCCCGCGGCGTCTTGTTCCACTGCTCGTCGGCGCGCTTGGAGCGCGACGGATCGGCGACCTCGTAGACGATGATCCGGTCGCCCTTGTCGAGCACCGTGTCGTACGAGATGCGGTTGATGCGCGCGAGATCGTGCGAGCCCATGCCGAACTTCTTCGCGATGTCGGCGAGCTTCTCCTTGCCCTTCGCGACGTACTCGCTGCGCACGCGGCCGGTGCGCGACTCCGCGAGATCGAGGTGCTCGGGCGAGCCGCGCGTGACGACCACGAGCTGGTCCTCGTCGAGCAGCGCGACGCCGCGCTTGTCGGCGTCGAAGTCGGACGCGACGAACGCCTGCAGCACGAGCTTGGGATGCAGCTTCGCCGCGGCATCGAGCGCGTTCCACGCGACGAGGTCGTCCTTCCTGACGCCGAGCGCCTTCGCGACGCTCTGGAGCGTGTCGCCGGACACGACGCGGTAGAACACGCGCTTCTTGCCGTCGATCTGCTGGTCCTTGTCGGGCACCGCGACGATCAGCGGCTCGCCGTCCTTCTGATCGACGCCCGAGCCGAGCAGCTTGGCCTTCGCCTTCGCGCGGTTCTTCGCGCGCGCCTCCTCGGTGATGCGCGGCACGACGAGCACGGTGCCTCCCTCGATCTCGCTCTCGCGATCGACGCCGTTGAGCTTGCGCAGCTGGTTGACGGAGATGCCGAACGTGGTCGCGATGTCCTCGAAACGCTCGCCGTGCGCGACGACGTACGCGTCGTAGCCGGCCCAGTCGCTCGACAGGTCGGCGAGCTTGCGCGCGAACTCGGCGCTGCTCGCCGGCGGCACGTGCACGAGGTAGCCAGCCTCGCCCGGAGGCGTGCGGCCGCGGCGCAGCTGCGGGTTCAGCCGCTTGATCTCCGCCTCGGTCGTGCCCGCGGCCTTCGCGATCGTCGCGAGCGACACCGAGGTCGGCACCGGCACCTCGTCCCACTTCTCGGGCGGCGCCTCCTTGATGTGGTCGTAGCCGAACGCGGCGCGGTTGTGGCCGACGATCGCGGCGGCGAGCACCTTGGGCGTGTACAGGCACGTCTCCCAAGGCAGCCCGTCCTCGTACTGGCACAGCTGGTAGTAGTCGTTCGTGTTGTAGCGCGCGATCGAGCGCAGCATCGCGCCGTAGCCCATGTTGAACGCCGCGAGCGCGAGCTGCCACTCGCCGAAGCGCTGGTAGAGATCCTGGAAGTAATCCATCTGCGCGATCGTCGCGCGCAGCGGATCGCGGCGCTCGTCGACCCAGTGGTCCTCGCGCAGCCCGTAGATCTTCCCGCCCTGCGGCATGAACTGCCAGATGCCGAGCGCGCCCGCCGACGACGAGTCGTCGGGATCGTAGGACGACTCGATCATCGAGTCGTACAGGAGATCTTCCGGCAGGTGCGCCGCGCGCAGGTGCGAGACGATCATGTCGCGGTAGCGGCCCTGGGCCTCCAGCCAGCTCGTCATGATCGCGCGGCCGCGCGGGTCGTCCTTGTAGAACATCAGGTAGTCGACGAGCGTCTTCGTCCACGTCACCGGAAGATCCGGGAGCTCGAGCTTGTCGAGCCACGGCTGATCGGGCCTCAGCTCGCTCGGCTTGTTCACGACGACCCTCGGCCGCGGCTCGAGCCGGCTCGCCGGTGCGGTGCGCTCGTCGATCCACGGCCCCTGCCCCGGCCGCGGGAACAGCTCGCCTTCGATCTCGCGCAGCTGATCCGACGGACGCGTGCAGGTTTCGCCGACGGGACAGCCGCGAACGCTGCCGCGTGCGTCGAGCTGCTGCTTGAGCACCGGCTCGTGCGCGGCGATCGGCGGCGCCGCCTGCGTCCCGGGATGAACCGGATCCGGCTCGGCCAGCGCGCCGCGGGTCATCGTGCACAGGGCCACGACCACGATCGAAAGCCCAGGCTTCGCCGGGGCGCGCAGCAACGCGCAGCGTTGCGGAGTACTGATCGTCCGCATCGCCCCGAACATAGGGCCCGATCCGGGATTTCACCAAGTTTTCAGGGTGTTTTTCAGCCGCCTCGCGAATTGGTGCTACATTGGGCGGGACCACAAGGAGCCTGTATGCCCGGCTTGGGCGAATGGATCGTCATCCTCATGATCGTGCTCGTGGTGTTCGGCGCCAACAAGCTGCCGAGCATCGGCGACGCCCTCGGCCGCAGTATCCGGAACTTCAAGCGGGCCTCGGCGGGCGGCGAGGAGGACGAGGACGAGGAGCCCGCGCCGAAGAAGAAGCAGATCGCCACCAAGGAAGCCAAGCAGATCGACAAGGGCTCCGAGGCTGAAGGCGAAGGAGACGACGACGAGTGGGAAGAGGTCGTCGTGCGTCGCAAGAAGAAGAAGTCATCGGCGGCGGCGGAAGGCTAGCCAGCCCGCCACCACTGCGACGAGCCAGGCGGCACCGCCGGGCTCCGCGCGACAGCCACAGCCGCCCGCGCTCCTGGCGCCCGGCGGCTCGGTCGCGGCGTCGTCGCCGCCCGAGCTGGTCGCCGGCGGGCAGCCGACCGGCTCGTTCGTCTCGTCCATGCCGGCCGGGCGCGGCCCGTAGATCGGAGCGGCGCAGCCGGCCTCGAGCGCGCCGAGATCCGGCGCCGCGCCGGTGTAGCCGTCGTCGATCTGCGCCAGCACCGCGCCGCGATCGAGCGCGCTCGACGCGGTGGCGAGCTGCGGCGTCGACGGCGCGAGCGCGACCGTCCAGTCCGCCGGCCCGACCATGCCGCCGAGCACGTTCGCGTCGACGAGCGTCGCGTGGCCCTCCCACCTCCCGCCGGCGACGAGCTCCATGAAGCTCGCGTACGTCGTGCCGCCGGTGCCGTAGCCGAGCTCGAACTGACCGTCGGGATAGAAGCCGTCGTAGTCCATCGTGTCGGTGGCGACGCTCGGTAGATCCCAGCGCACGGCGTGGCCGTCGCCGATCGTGGTGGGGCCGACGTACAGGTTGTTCTCCGCGGTGAAGTAGAGCGGCGAGTCGGCGCTCGAGCACTGCACCGCGCGCGTCGCGCGGACGACGGTGTTGTGGAGGATCACGGCGCCGACGGTCGGATCGGTGCCGCGCGCGTGGAGCTTGAACTGCTCGTCGGCGACGTTGACGAGCACGTTGCGGATCGCGTACGCGGGCCCGCCGAAGATCGGCTGGAAGCTCAGCGTCGCGAACGTGTTCGTGAAGCGGTTGCGCAGCGCGCGCGTGTTGCGCAGGCTGCCGTCGAGCTCGATGGCGTTGTCGTAGGTCCACAGCACGTCGTTGCCGTAGAAGTCGATCGACACCGCGCCGTCCTGCTCGGTCTTCATCGCGTCGCCGAAGCCGGAGATCCGGTTGTGCGCGATCACGTGGCCGGTGCCCTCGACGTGGATGCCGTCGTCGTTCGCGTGCAGTCCGTGCTGGCCGCCGGCGTTGCACGCCGGATCGTCGGACGTGTACACGCACGGCCACACGAGCCGGCCCTCGATCACGTTGTCGGCGATGTAGAAGTCGCGCTGGTCGGGATTCGAGCCGATCGCGAGCGTGACGTTCGTGATGTGGACGCGGCGCACGACGTTGGCCTGCGCGCCCATGCCCTGGAAGCGCAGCGCGCGCGTGCCGTCCTGGATCGTCAGATCCTCGACGTGGATGAAGCTGCCGTACGCCTCGAGGATGTTGCAGCCGGTGCAGCCGCCGCCGTCGACGATCGCGCCGTCCTGGCTGGCACCGCGGATCACGATCGGATCGTCGGCGGTGCCGCTCGCGGTGAACGAGAACGGGCCGGTGTAGGTGCCGCTCGCGAGCGTGATCACGTCGCCGGGCTGCGCGGCGGCGAGCGCGGCGGCCAGCGAGGCGGCGTCGGAGACCGCGACGGCGTGCGGGTGCAGCGGATCGGCCGCGGGCACCGGGCGCGTCTGCCCGGTCAGCGTCAGCGTCGTGTCGACGGGGCCGTCGGGATCGATCGCGTGCAGCTCGACGTCGTACGACGTCGCGGGCTGGAGGTCGAAGATCGAGCCGGCGAACGTCGGCGTCACCACGAAGCCGGTCACCACCTCGGCGTGCACGTGCTGCAGCGGTAGCGCGTCGTGCCACTCGGCCGTCCCCGCGATGCGGTAGCGCAGGGTCACCGTCGCGTTGAAGTTGTCGTCGCCGGTGATCGGCAGGTAGACGCCGAGCGCGGTGATCGTCGGCGGATCGAGCGCGGGCGTGCCCACGTGCAGCACGGGATCCGCGGCCGCCGTGCCGGCGAGCGCGAGCAGGATCGAAAGAACGCTGCCTTTCCCGATCTTCAACATGCTAGGTCATGCGCGCGGCCGCGAGGACAGCTCGTCGAGCAGCTCGCTCGCGTG
>JBLMXA010000942.1:0-8084 GCA_050257515.1 Acidobacteriota bacterium
GGCGAGCAGGAACTGATCGTCGGGCGCGGCGGCGCCGACCACGTCGAACGCGAGCGACACGCGCGCGCTCGCCATCGTGTCGAAGGTCGCCGCGAGCGACCGCACGCCGGCGACCTCGCCGGTCTCGTACTTGAGGCCGTCGTCGAGCGTCATCGGCGGGCTCGCGACGAGCGGCGGCAGCTCGACCGCCTTCGCCGACGCCTCGAGCTGCTGCGTCCGGGCCGCGTAGTCCTTCGCGTACGCGGCGAGCGCGGCCTGCGGATCCTGCGTCGCGTACTTCTGCTCGAGCGCGGCGAGCTCGCCGTCGATCCGCTGCTTGCGCTCGGCGTCGAGCTGCGCGCGCAGCTGCGGGCTCGGCCGCGCGGCGACGCCGTACGGCTCGGCGAGCAGGCCCCACGCGCCGAGCCGGTCGGCCCACACGTTCTTGCCGGCCGAGCTCGCGAGCAGCTCGTCGATCTGGGTCAGCGCGGGTGCCATCGTCAGCGACTTGTCGAAGCCGGGCAGCCGCGACAGGTCGAGCAGGTGATCGCTCCAGATCGAGCTGGTGGTGCGGAAGCCGAAGCCCGGCGGCGTGTCGAGCAGCTTCGCGAGCCGGCGCCGCAGATCGACGACCCGGCTCTGCACCCGCGCGTTCAGCGCGACGAGCTCGGGATCGTTCGGCGCCAGCTGCGCGATCCGCTTCAGCTCGGCGACGACGAGCTCGCGGACCTTCTGGATCGTCGCCGGATCGAGCTTGTCGGCCTTGACGCCCGATAGCCCGACGTAGGCCGGCTCGCCCTGATCGGTCGACACCAGCGAGAACACCCCGCTCGCACCGAGATCGATCACGCGCGTCTTGCCGTCGACGAGCTGCTTGTAGAGCGGCGTCGACTCGTCGCCGGCGACCGCGTCGAGGAACAGCGCGAGCAGCGTGCGCTGCGCCGGATCGAGCGCGCGCGAGGCCGGCCAGCCGAGCACGAGCGGCCCGGGGTTGGTCGCATCGCCGTAGGGATAGTCGACCACCTGGATCGTGCCGGCGGGCGCCGGTGCCGGGCGCGGCAGGTCGGCCTCGGACATCGCCTTGCCGGCCGGATGCGGCTCCTCCTTCATCAGGATCGCCGCGGTGTGATCGAGCACGCTCGCGAGCGACATCTCCGCCGGGAACGCGCCGATCATGCCCATGTTCGGCAGGTGGTACGCGGCGTCGTGGAAGGTGCGGATGTCGGCCGGCGTCATCGTGCGGATCGTGGCGGGATAGCCGCCGGACTCGAACGCGAGCGGGTGCTTGGGGCCGTAGATCAGCTGACCGAGCTCGCGCCACAGCACCGAGTCGGGCGACTCGTACGTGCGCACCATCTCGTTGTAGACGGTGCCCTTCTCGTCGAGGTGCAGCTTGCCGTCGGAGTCCTTGTCGACGCCGAAGTTGCGGACCTCGCGCCGGATCTCCTCGTCGGTGTAATCCGGGTGGAGCAGCGCGTCGAGCTGATCCTCGAACACCGGCCAGAACTCGTCGTGGCCGGCGACCGTGTTGAAGTGGTACGCGGTGCGCCACTGCGCGGTGAACGCGCTCGAGGTCGCGAGCGCCATCGCCTCGAAGCTGCCGAGCCGCCGCCCGCGGTCGCCCTTGCCGAGCAGCAGGTGCTCCTGCGTGTGCGGCTCGCCCTTGTCGGAGGTCGGGAACGAGTTGACCCAGATGTAGCCCTGCGGCGCGCTCTCGATCCGCAGGTAGTCGAACGTGAAGCCCGTCGCATCGTGGACGAAGCGCGCGCCCATCGGCTTGCCCGCGGCGTCGAGGTAGCGGGCGACGGCGGTGAAGCCGCGGACCTTCGCGCCCGGCCGCAGGTTGTCGAGCGTCGGCTCGGCTTCGGTGACCGGCGCCGCAGGCTCCGCGGAGCCGGCGGGTGGTGGCAGCGGCTGCGGCCGCGGGCTCTGCGGCGGGTGGCACGAGAACATCGCAGCGGCGAGCAAGATCGTGGCGCGCATCGCGCGCACTCTACTACGTCGCCACGGAACGAGCCGCCAGCCAGCGATCCGTCGTGTCGGCGAGCGTGACGGTCGCGTGCATGAGCGCGCGCAGCCACGCGGGTTGCTCGCCCGTGGGGAACAGGAACTGCTGGAAGCGGTCCTGGCCCTGGCGCGACAGCTGGAACAGGCCCTTGATGCCGCGGGCGTCGGCGCCGCGGCCGTCGCGCTTCTTCATCCGCCGCAGGATCTCGGAGTGGTAGCGGAAGCCGAGCTGGTTGAGCTGGCCCTGATCGATGCCGAGCGTGTCGAACGCGTGGCGCAGCGTCATGCCGCCCGCGATCATCTCGAGCTGCATCTTGGTCTGGAACCACCACAGCGCGAGCGCCTCGCGATCGGTGAGCCCGGCGAGCACGTCGGGCAGCGCGAGCACGCCGAGGCCGACGTGGCGCGCCTCGTCGCGCTCGAAGTAGTAGAGCAGCTCGCTGAGCACCGGCTCGAGCTTCGCGTCGGCCACGCTCTTGAAGATCACGACCGCCGTGCTCTCGACGAGCAGCTGCATGCCGACGACCTTGTAGAGGAGGTTGTCGGTCTCGAGCAGCTCGACGAGCAGCCGCCGGCTCCACCCGCCGAGCGGCCGGATCGGGATGTGCGCGCGCCACAGGTACTCGCGCAGCACGTAGAAGTGGCGCGCCTCGTCGAACACCTGGCTCGACGCCGCCATCTTCGCCGGCGTGTCCTCGAGCTTGAGCGCGAGGTCGGCGCTGATCGACCACGCCGCGAGCTCGCCCCACAGCAGCACCGAGGCGATCTGCGCGAACGCCTGCTTCTTGTCGTCCGGGAACGCGATGTCGCCGTGCTTGGCGATCAGCTCGTCGAGGATCGCGCGGCCGTCCCACGCCTGCTCGTGGCCCTTGTGATAGATGCGCGCGAGCGTGTCGGTGCGCGCCTCGGCGAGACCGACGAGCGACGGATCGCCGAGCTCGTACGGAGGGAACCTCGTGCGCGGCGTGCGGGGGCGGAGCCAGCGATCGGTGAGCGTCATGCGTCCTCCTTGATGTGATCGACGCGATCGGAGAGGGTGCCCACGGCGTGCACCTTGGCGACCTCGAGCGACATCGCCTCGAGATCGATCGGAGTGAGGCTGCGCAGCGCCGCGAGCGCGAGCTTCTCGATGCCGCCGACGACGAGCGTGGCGACCGCGCGCGCGTCGAGCGGACGCACGATGCCCGCGCGCTGCGCGCGACGGATGTCGTTCTCGACGATCTGGATGAGCGCCTCGTCGATCTGCGCGAGCAGCGACTCCGCCTCGACGTCGAGGCCGACCGCCTCGCGCAGCAGGATGCGCAGCGTGTCGCTGTCGTCGAACACCACCTCGAGCACGCGCCGGAGCTGGTGCGCGGTCACCTTGATCGCGGCGCGGCGACTGACGCGCTCGGGGGGCGGGTACTCGGTCTCGCGCGACTGCTGCTCCATCAGCGCGCGCACGCGCTCGAGCGTCTCGCGCAGGATCGCGGTCAGCACCGCGCGCTTGTTCGCGAAGTACTGGTAGAGCGTGCCGCGGCCGATGCCGGCCGCCTCGCAGATGTGGCTGACGTTCGCGGCGTGATAGCCGCGCTCGGCGAACACGCGCTTCGCACAGGACAGGATCTGGCGCTGGCGCGCCTCGGAGCGCATGTAACTCATGTTAGTTACTCGGAACTGACGTGTCAGTTCTAGCGTGCCGCGGCGCCGGCGTCAACTGGGTATCGTCGCGGGCGATGCAAGTGCTCGTCGCGGGTGGCGGAATCTTCGGGGTCACCACCGCGCTCGCGCTGTCGGCGCGCGGCCACGCGGTCACCGTGATCGAGCCCGGGCCCCTGCCCCACCCGCTCGCCGAGTCGACCGACATCTCGAAGGTCGTGCGCATCGACTACGGCGCGGACGAGGACTACACCGCGCTCGGCGAGCGCGCGCTCGACGGGTGGCGGCGGTGGAACGCGCGCTGGCGCGAGCCGCTGTTTCACGAGACCGGCGTGACGTTCCTCGCGAAGGTCGCGATGGACGGCGGCGGCTTCGAGCACGACAGCTACGAGCTGCTGACCCGGCGCGGCCACCGGCTCGAGCGCATGGACGCCGCGGCGATCGCGCGGCGGTTCCCGGCGTACAAGCCCGGCACGTACGTCGACGGCTACTTCAACCCGATCGGCGGCTGGGCGCGCTCGGGCGCGGTCGTCGCGCAGCTCGCGCGCGAGGCCCAAGCCGCGGGCGTCGGGTTCCGCACCGCGCGGGTCGAGCGCGTCGTCGCCGAGGGCGCGCTCGTCGACGGCGGCGAGCTCGTGCGCGCGGATCTCGTGATCGCGTGCGCCGGCTCGTGGGTGCCGCTGATCGTGCCCGAGCTCGCCGGCTGCCTGCGCGCGGTCGGCCAGCCGGTGTTCCACCTGCAGCCGCCGGATCCGTCGCGGTTCGACGCGTCGCGGTTTCCGGTGTTCGGCGCCGACATCTCGCGCACCGGCTACTACGGGTTCCCGCTGAACGACGGCGTCGTCAAGATCGCGAACCACGGCACCGGCGTTCCGCTCGCGCCCGGCGACACCTCCGCACGCGTCACCACCGCCGCGCACGAGGCGGCGCTGCGCGCGATGCTCGCCGAGTCGTTCCCGGCGCTCGGGGACGCGCCGATCACGTATCGCCGGCTGTGCGTCTACTGCGACACGCTCGACGAGCACTTCTGGATCGCGCGCGATCCGGCGCGGCCCAACCTCGCGGTCGCGACCGGCGGCTCCGGCCACGCGTTCAAGTTCGCGCCGGTGCTCGGCGAGCTGATCGCCGACCTCGCGCTCGGCGAGTCACACCCGCTCGCGCACAAGTTCCGCTGGCGCCCCGAGCTCGCGGCGACCGGCGGCGCCGAGGCCGCGCGCCACCATCGCTAGGGCTGATTCGCGGCGCCCGGCGTGAGGTTCGTGCAGAACTTCCAGTCGGTCGCGGCATCGTTGGTGTCCTGACCGTCGGGATCGCGGCACAGCGTGCCGGTGACCGTGTTCGAGTCGGCGACCGACGCCGGCAGCTGCGTGCCCTCGACGAGCGACACCGGCGCGGCGAACCCCGGCAGCATCGCCGCCGTGATCCCGCCCTCGTACGACAGCGCGTCGACGAGGTCGTGCGCGACGCCGTCGACGAGCGCGAGCCCGTCGGGCGCGCCGTTCTGCACGGCGTCCTGCGTCCACCCCGGATCGAGCTTGAGCGCCGACGGCGGAGCCGTCACGCCGGCCCCCGCGATCACGAGGTACTGGTGGCTCGCGAGCGTGCCGACCGGCGACAGATCGATCGACGCGTACGACGTGCTCGTCGCGCCGTTGACGAGGACGAGCTGCAGGCCGGCGAGCGAGGCGTCCTTCGTCGTCGGGTTGTACAGCTCGACGTACTCCGCGAGATCGGTGCCGACCTGATCGTAGTCGACCTCGTTGATCACGATCTTCCCCGACTGGCTCAGCACGATGATGTAGTCCTTGATCGTCGGCGCGTTCTGGCCGTCGTCGGCCGACAGGACCAGCGTGTAGCGATCGGCGGCGGCGAGCTGCTGCGGCGTCGGGCACCACGTCCACGACGCGGTCGTGCCGTCGATCTGGTTGAACATCGCGCCGGCGATCAGCGGCGCGACCTGCGAGATCGTGACGCTCGCGGTGTCGGGATCCTCGACGACGATGTCGACGCTCACGCACGGCGTCTTGCTCGGATCGATGACGATGCCGGTGCCGAGCGGCTGGCGGAACGTCGGCGCCGTCGAGCTCGCGGTGCGGATGTCGACGTTGATCGTCACGGTCGTCGTGTGCGTGCCGTCCGACACCGAGAAGTCGAACACGTGCATGCCGACGTCGCCGGCGAGCGGCGTCCACCGGAACACGCCGACGCCCGCCGGGGTCTCGGTGATCGTGTACGCGCCCTCGAGCGCGATGTCGGTCTTGACGCCGTACTCGAGCCGGCCGCCATCGGGATCGCTGCCGTCGAGCTCGATGTCGAGCTCCTGGCCGACGTACCCGACCTGATCGGTGAGCCCGTGGATATCCGGAGGCGAGCCGCCCGTGCACGCCGCGAGCGGGAGCGCCGCGACGATCGAGAGCCACAGGCGACCGGGCATCACCTCATTGTAATACGCTCGCGCCATGGCGAACCTGACTCCTGGAACGGTCGCGCCCGACTTCGACGTCGCGGCGCACGATGGCTCGCGTGTCCGGCTCTCGGACCTCGCGGGCAAGTACGTGCTGTTGTGGTTCTATCCCGCGGCCGACACCCCTGGTTGAACGCGCGAGGGCAACGGATTCCGTGATCGAATCCGCGATTTCGACGCCAAGAACTGCGTGATCCTGGGCGCCAGCTTCGACGACGCCGCCGCGAACACGAAGTTCGCGGAGAAGTACAGCTACCCGTTCAAGCTGCTCTGCGACACCGACAAGACGCTCGGCACCGCCTACGGCGCCGTCGACGACAAGGGCTCCAACTGGGCCCGCCGCATCTCGTACCTGATCGGCCCCGACCGCAAGATCGTGAAGGCCTACGATCCGGTGAAGCCGGCCGAGCACCCCGGGCAGGTGCTCGCCGATCTCGCCTGAGTCACGGCGCGGGGATCTCCTTCGCGCACCTCACGTGGACGACGTCGCGGTCGTAGCGGACCTCGACGACGTGCACGTGCGCCGGATCGCGCGCCGGCAGCGCGAGCGCGAGCGGCGGCTCGGGCGGCATCGGCGTGCCGCAGCCGACCGTGCAGCTCCCTTCCTGGCGCAGCTCGGTGACGTGATCGGTCGCGCGCAGGCGCAGCACGACGGCGGCGCCGTCATCGCCGGCGGCGACCGCGTACTGGATCGAGGTGTCGCAACCGGAGCAGCCGCAGCGCGACGGATACCGGAACGCGAGCCGCCCGTCCGCGAGCGTGACGAGCGCCTCGCCGGGCGCGACGCCGGCGGCGGTCGCGTCGGCGGCGTGCTCGCTGCCGTCGGTCCGCTGGCCGTCTCCGGCTACGAGATGAAGATGATGCGCGGCGAGATAGCCGTCTCGCGCGTGCTCGAGCGCGGCGGTCGCGCGCGCGTCGGCGCGGTCGCTGCGCTGCTGGATCTCGGTGGCCGACAGCCCGCCGCCGCAGCCGGCGGCCACGAGCAAGACCCAGGAATTTCGACGGTTGACCCGAGGCCGTCGCGGCCCCACACTGTGGACGTTCTTTGACAAGGGGGCGTACCGGATTCGACGGGGATGATGACGTTCGGATCGCGCGTCGTGGCGCCCATGGCCACGTAAAAATGGGCAAACCTGCAACTGCGAACGATAACGCTGTTGCTCTCGCGGCGTAGTTAAAACCTACCCACGACGGCGCTCTCAGCTTCCGCCTGGAGCCGAGAACCGCCGACACAATCAGGCTGGGTCCTTGGAACTGCTGACTACCAAGGATCGAGATTAGTCAGCTTGTCGCGCCCGCAGGCCGGCCGCCGCCGGCGGGCGCGAGAGATCAAACGGCGAGCCTACACGCGTAGAAGTTCGTTCTGAGGCATTTCCGGACGCGGGTTCGACTCCCGCCGCCTCCACAACAATTCCGATCAGTTAACTCAGATCGCGGCCGTTTTTGCCATGGCTTTGCCACGGCTCGCGGACGCATCGAGCAAGCAAACGACTTCGCGCGCGACTTCCGGTGCGAGATGCGCGTAGCGCATCGTCATCATGATCGTCGCGTGACCGAGCAGCTCCTGGATCGCCTTGAGTGGCGCGCCACGCATCGCGAGGTGACTCGCGAAGGTGTGCCGTAGGACGTGCCAGCCGACGAACCGAAGGCCCGCCTTCCTGCACGCACGCCACAGCGGCCACTTGATCTCGCCCGGCGTCAGCATCTCGCCTTCCGCATTGCAGAAGACGAGCGGCCCACGAAGATGTCGATGCGCCTTGAGCGCAGCGAGCACGTCGTGACCGAGCGCGATCTCGCGACCCTTACCGGACTTCGGTGTGCCGATGTGCCCCCACACCACGTTCCGGCGAACGTTGATCCGTCCTGCGACGAGATCGACGTCCTCCCAACGCAGCGCGAGGATCTCGCCCTGCCGCATGCCCGTGCGCAACCCGACCATGATCGCTGTGCGCCACTCGCCATCAGCCGCCGCGAGCAAGCGCTCGGCTTCGTCGAA
>JBLMXA010000943.1:0-4198 GCA_050257515.1 Acidobacteriota bacterium
TCGCGACGGCCGCTTCCATCCCGATCGGCACGCCGGGGCGCTTCGTCGGCAGCGGCGCCGGGATCTCGGTGACCTGCTTGGTCAGGATGTCGAACACGCGCGAGCCGGTGAACGGTGGCGCGCCGGTCAGCATCTCGTAGGCGATGCAGCCGAGCTGGTAGATGTCGGCGCGGCGATCGATGCGGTCGCCACGCGCCTGCTCGGGAGACATGTAGCGCGGATCGCCGAACGTCATGCCGAGGCTCGTCGACGCGGCTTGCGCGTCGCTCTCGACGAGCTTCGCGAGGCCGAAGTCGAGCAGCTTGACGAAGTTCGCCTTGCCGCGGCGGACCGCGAGGTAGATGTTGCGCGGGCGCAGGTCGCGATGCACGTAGCCGATCGCGTGCGCCTCCATCAGCGCCTCGCCGACCTGGATCAGGATGTCCGCGGTCTTCTCGACCGACAGCGTCTGCTCGCGCGCGAGCACGGCGTCGAGCGTCTCGCCCTCGAGCAGCTCCATCGCGAGGTAGAGCCGGCCGTCGTGCGTGCGACCGAAGTCGTGGATCTCGACGATGTGCTCGTTGTCGATCTCGGCGAGCGTCGTCGCCTCGCGGCGGAACCGCTCGACGGCGAGATCGTCGCGCGACAGCTCGGTGTGGAGCACCTTGATCGCGACCTTGCGGCGCAAGGTCACGTGCTCGGCGCGGTAGATCGTGCCGGATGCGCCTTGCCCGATCATCGCCTGGACCTGGAACCGCTCGCCGAGCAGCTTGCCGACGAGAGGGTCCACGACGGCCTCGCGAGCCTTCGGCCGCCCGCAGTTCGGGCAGTACAGGGCCGACTCGTCGTAGGCGTGTCGACAACCAGCGCAGGTGATCGGTCCGGTCATGTCATGAGCGGGCATGGTGGCGCCTGACGGACGGCCACTGCCGATCAAGATAGCTCACGATCCGGCCGCAAGCTCGTGAAAACGCGCGTTAAGACTCGCCCTTGCCGAGCAGCTTCTGCAGGGCCTCGGCCAGCTCGGCCTCGCTGATCACGCCCTTTTGCACGAGGACCTGGCAAAGCGCGGCGAACCGCTGCTCGAGGTCCGGGGCCGGGCGGGTGGCCTCCATCAGCGAAACCAGCGGGATCTGGGCGGTCACCGAGACCTCGCCCTCGCCGGCCGAGGCCGGGCCGTCGATCGCGGCCGGCCGGTTGTTCTTCGTGGTGACGAACAGGTTGTCGCCGAACGGCTTGGGCCGGTGGACGACCGCCGTCGAGAACTGCTTGTACCCCTTGTCGACGAGCTCCTCGATCGCCGACAGCGGCAGCGCGGTGACCTCGATCTCGGCGTGCGCGAGGTGCTCGAGCTCGAAGATCGCCGAGGTATCGGTCGGATCGGCCATCGCGACGCGCAGCACCTTCGTCGGCCCGTCGACGTGCATCGACAGCGGCAGCACCTTGAGCCGCGAGCACGCGTCGCGCGCGACGATGCGCAGCGCGTCGGGATCGACCTGGATCTGCGCCGGGTCGAGCAGCGGCACGCGGGTCTGCTTGCGCAACGCGCCGATCAGCGCGACCTCGTCGACGCCGAGCTCGCGTACCAGCACCTGGATCAGGGTCTGCTTGCGCTCCTCGGCCAGCCGGCCGGCCTTGACGACGCCGGCCTTGGTGACCAGCCCCGCATCGATCGCGATCTCCGCCAGCGTCTTCAAGGGTGCACCCGACAGGACTCGAACCTGTAACCTTTGGCTCCGGAGGCCAACGCTCTATCCATTGAGCTACGGGTGCGTGGGGGGTGTTCTACCACAAGTGCGCGAGTAATCCCCGAGTGCGAGCGAAGCGAGCGCGAGGCTCCTCACGCGCACGCGTGCCGCGAAGCGGCCAAGCGTCAGTACCCGCTGATACCCTTCGGAGATGGCGATCGACTACGTGCTCGCGATGGACTGCGAGCCCCAGCGCGAGCTCGGGGTCGAGCGGCTCGTCGAGCTGTCACGCACGCGGGTGCTCGCGCGGTCCGCGCTCGCGCACATGCGCGCCGACGGCGACGAGCGGGCGCCGAAGGAGATCGAGATCCAGCTGACGATGCGCAACCCGGCGGGCGACTCGGCGCGCGGCGTCACGCTGCAGGATCTGCTCGACCAGTCGGCGCCGCTCGACGAGGTCACGCCGGCCTGCAAGCAGTGCCCGGCGCAGCTGCCGCGCGAGCTCGCGTGTCACCGCCGCATCCGCTATCCGATCCCCGAGCGCGTCGAGGCGTGGCTGCTCGCGCGGCTGCCGACCACGCTCGCGACCACCGCCGGCGCGCTGCTCGTGCGCGGGCTCCACGAGCTGGGCTGGGATGGCGCCGCGGTCGCGAAGCTGCGCGCGGCCGGCGACACGTACTTCGAGAGCCGGGTCGCGCTCGGCGTGCGGTGGGCGACCGACGACGGCGAGGCGATCGAGGTCTCGAGCGACCAGGTGTTCCAGATGATGTTCATGGTCGGCCCGCTCGCACCGACCCACTGCCTCATGCTCGCGCTGTTCTTCGGCGTGATCCCGCACGACACGTCGCACCACGATCTCAAGGACGAGCAAGGCCGCACCCGCGCGCTCGAGACCGCCGAGGTGGCGACGGAAAGTGACCCGGAGATCGAACAATTCGCGCACTTCCTGCGAGTTCTGGCGCTCGCCGCACGCCTCGACGTGCCGATCTTGATCGACGGGTGATAGTTTCGGCCCATGAGCCGAAAGGAAGACGCGCTCGAGTACCACCGCCGCGGGCGGAAGGGAAAGCTCGAGGTCGTGCCGACCAAGCCGCTGGTCAGCCAGATCGATCTGTCGAACGCGTACACGCCGGGCGTCGCGGAGCCGTGCCTGGAGATCCACGAGGACGAGGACAAGAGCTGGGAGTACACGGCGCGCGGCAACCTCGTCGCGGTGATCTCGAACGGCACCGCCGTGCTCGGCCTCGGCGACATCGGCCCGTCGGCCGGCAAGCCGGTGATGGAAGGCAAGGCGTGCCTGTTCAAGAAGTTCGCCGACATCGACGTGTTCGATCTCGAGATCGCCGAGAAGGACTGCGACAAGCTCGTCGACATCATCGCCGCGCTCGAGCCGACGTTCGGCGGTATCAACCTCGAGGACATCGCCGCGCCCGCGTGCTTCGAGGTCGAGGAGAAGCTGCGCAAGCGGATGAAGATCCCGGTGTTCCACGACGACCAGCACGGCACCGCGATCATCTCGGGCGCCGGCCTGCTCAACGCCGCGGTGCTCGCGAACAAGAAGCTCGAGGACATCAAGCTCGTCGTGTCGGGCGCCGGCGCCGGCGCGATCGCGTGCGTCGAGTTCTTCTGCACGCTGGGGCTCAGGCGCGAGCACGCGGTGCTCGTCGACTCCAAGGGCGTCGTCCACAAGGGCCGCAGCGATCTCAACCGCCACAAGATGCGGTTCGCGATCCCCGACGACGGCCGCCGCACGCTCGCCGACGCGATGAAGGGCGCCGACATGTTCATGGGCCTGTCGGTCGCGAACCTCGTGACGCAGGACATGGTCAAGTCCATGGCCGAGCGGCCGATCATCTTCGCGCTCGCGAACCCCGATCCGGAGATCTCGTACCCCGACGCGATCGCGGCGCGCCCCGACGCGCTCGTCGCGACCGGCCGCAGCGACTACCCGAACCAGGTCAACAACGTGCTCGGGTTCCCGTACATCTTCCGCGGCGCGCTCGACTGCCGCGCGTCGGCGGTCTCCGAGCAGATGAAGATCGCCGCGGCGCACGCGCTCGCCGATCTGACGCGCGAGCCGGTGCCCGAGAGCGTGATCATGGCGTACGGCGGCAAGTCGATGAAGATGGGCCCGGACTACTTCATCCCCAAGGCGTTCGATCCGCGCGCGCTGTGGTGGGTCGCGCCGGCGGTCGCGCACGCGGCGATGGAGTCGGGCGTCGCGCGCATCAAGTTCGACGTCGGCGAGTACCGCGAGCGGCTGATGCTCAAGGGCTCTAACGCCGCGTACTCGATCATGCGCACGATCGGCAAGGAGGCGCGCCGCGATCCCAAGCGCATCGCGTTCCCGCACGCCGCGAACGCGCGGTTGCTCCGCGCGATCCAGCAGATCGTCGAGGAGGGCATCGCGAGGCCGATCCTCCTCGGCCGGCCCCACGAGATCCGCCAGATGTGCGAGGACATGTCGCTCGACATGCTCGAGCACGGCGCCGAGATCATCGACCCGCGCGTCGAGCACAACCCCGACTACG
>JBLMXA010000944.1:0-4054 GCA_050257515.1 Acidobacteriota bacterium
ACCGCGGGCTCGTTCGAGTCGAACCGCACGGCGACGACGCACGCGCCCGGGATGGCGATGCTGCACCTGCCGGTGTTCGCCGATGCCGACCCGTCGGTGATCGAGCTCGACGCGATGGAGCTCGAGCTCGCTCCCGACGGGCAGGGCGGCTACGACGGCCTGATGCGCGGCGGCGTGCCGAAGGCGAGCGTCGACGCGGCCGTGTGCCTCGGCATCCAGCAGATGGTGCTGTCGCGGCCCGACGATCACTACGGCCTCGCGTCGATCGTCGACGCCAACCGCGACGGCCGGCTGCCGTGCGACGAGATCGTCGGCGGCGAGTTCATCAGCGCGGTGACGTACCCCGACCTGAAGCTGTTCGGCGAGCAGGTCGTCACGCTCGGCTTCGCGTTCCACGTCAAGCCGTGTGACAGCGGCACGTGCACGAGCACGCCCGCCGATACCTGCCACGATCGCGTGCGCGACGGCGACGAGACCGCCGTCGACTGCGGCGGCAGCTGCGGCGCGTGTCCGGTCGCGAGCCCGAGCTGCTACGACGGCGTGCGCGACGGCCTCGAGACCGACGCCGACTGCGGCTGGAACTGCGGCCCGTGCGTGCTCGGCAAGCACTGCTTCGACGACCGCGACTGCGGCACGACCGCGACGTGCGCCGCGTCGCCGAGCGGCAGCGGGCTCGGCACGTGCGTCGCGGCGCCGTGAGCGTCACGAGGCGAGCGGGAGTGTGCGCGTGTAGCAGATCGGCCGAGCGGAAGCGATGCGGCCGCCGAGCTCCGCGAGCTGCGCGATCGACATCGCCGAGGCCGCGGTCGGGAACAGGTGATCCTCCTGGTAGAGGACGTGGCCGTCGAGCAGGGCGCCGAGCCTGGCGAGGCGGGCGTCGAAGCCCTCGTCGCCGACGCCGAGCCACACGAGCTCCGCGAGCGTCCGCTCGATCTCGCGGTGCTCGGCGTGAAGCTCTTCGAGCACTTCGGCGGGCAGCGGCGGCGACAGCGAGGCGTACACCAGCTCCTGCTCGACCGCGAGGTGCGAGGTCAGCACAGCTGCTAGCTCGCTCAGTGCGTCTGGATCGCGCAGTGTGGCGACGAAGTCGAACAGATCGTCGATCACCGCGTGCTGGGAGGTCAGGAGCTCGAGCGCGTCCGTCGTCGGCTGCATCGTGGGCGCACGTTGTTGCGAACGTCATGCCACGGTCAGCTCGCGCACTCGCCCTCGCCGTCGACGACCTCGAACGCCGAGGTCTCGCCGAGGTCGATGAAGTCCTCGGGCACCGCGTCGGCATCGGCGAGCTCCGAGAGCGGTGCGAGCAGCGCCTTCAGCTCGTCGAGCGCCACGCTCGCCCAGAACGCGTGACTCTTGCCGCCACGCGCGAGGTAGAAGTCGAGCAGCCGCTCGAGCGTCGCGCCGGCGCGCCGCGCGGGGACCTTGCCGATCAGGCGGCCGAAGTCGGCGCGGTCGGCGCCGACGCCGCCGCCGACGTACACGAGGTACTGCGGCGCGGCGCGGCCGGCGAGCTTGCGCATGCCGCCCTGGAAGCCGATGCCGGCGATGTAGTGCTGGCCGCAGCCGTTGGGGCAGCCCGAGACCTTGACGTCGAGCCCGCGCGCGGCGGTCACCAGATCCGGGCGGCGATCGAGCAGCTCGGTGAGCAGCGAGCCGAGGCCGCGCGACGCGGTGACCGCGATCTTGCAGCTCGACGCGCCCGGGCAGCTGGTGACGTCGGCGAGCGTGTTCGCGCCGGCCTTCGCGAGGCCGAGGCGCGCGAGCTCGCGATGCAGCGCGGGCAGCCGCGCGGTCGGGACCCAGCGCAAGGCGATGTTCTGCTCGTTCGTGAAGCGCACCTCGCCCTCGCCGTACGCGGTCGCGAGGTCGGCGAGCCCGCGCAGCTGCGCCGCGGTGATGTCGCCGAGCACGAGGCGGATCACGATCGACGCGAAGCCCGCCTGCTTCTGCTCGCGCACGCTGTCGGCGGCCCACTCGGCATAGCCGGGCGCCGGGTCGACGACCTGCGCGAGCGGCGCGCGGCGCGCATCCGGATCGGGCTGCAGCGGCAGCACGAGCGGCACACCGCCTTCGGCGCGGATCTTGTCGCGCTCGCCGCGATACCTCGCGAGGAACGCATCCTTGCCGAGCTTGTCGATCGCCCACTTGAGGCGCGCCTTGGCCTTGTTGTGGCGGTTGCCGATCTCGTGGAACACGCGGACGAGCGCGTCGGCGACCTCGAGCACCTCGCTCGCCGGCACGAACTCCTCGACGAGCAGCGCGCTGCGCCGCAGCGTCGACAGCCCGCCGCCGGCGACCACGCGGAAGCCGCGCACGCCATCCTTGACCTGCACGAACAGCCCGAGGTCGTTGATGAATGCCTGCGAGCAGTCGGTGCCGCAGCAGCCGCCGATCGACGGCTTGAACTTGCGCGGCAACGTCGACGAGTAGGGGCCGCGCAGCAGGTGGCGCGCGAGCGCCTCGACGTACGGCGTCGGATCGAACGGCTCGCCCTTGGCGACGCCCGCGAACGGGCAGCACGTCCAGTTGCGCACCGAGTTGCCGCACGCCTCCTTCGTCGTGATGCCGGCGTCGGCGAGCACGCCGAGCGCGTCGTCGACCTGATCCGACGGCACGAAGTGGAACTGGACGTTCTGGCGCGTCGTGACGTGGCCCTTGCCGCCGCCCCAGCGCTCGCCGACCTCGGCGAGCGCGCGCAGCTGCCGCGCGCTCGCGATGCCGCCCGGGACCTTCGCGCGCACCATGTGCACGCCGTCCTGGCGCTGGCCGTAGACGCCGTTGAGCAGGCGGAACGCGCGCCACTGATCGGGCGTCAGCTCGCCGCGCTCGTACTGCTCGAGCCGCTCGACGAACAGATCGACGTCCTCGCGGCGCGCGAAGCCGAGTCTTCCCACGGGCGGCGGTGCCGCATCGATGACGCTCATAGCGTGTTCTCCTGATCGTGCTCGTACTCGTGCTCGTGCTCGATCTTCTTCGCGAGCCGGACGACCTCACCGACGACGATGATCCCCGGCAGGTCCGATTCGACGACGGCGCTGCCCAGCTCGCCGAGCGTGCCGAGCCAGCGCTGCTCGCCGTCGTGCGACGCGCCGAGCACGATCGCCGCCGGCGTGTGCGCGGGCCAGCCGCGCGCGACGAGCCGCGCCGCGAGCTCGCCGCGCGTGCGCAGGCCCATCAGCACGACGAGCGTGAGCGACGCCGGCGCGATCGCGTCGAACGTGTCGCCGACGACGTGGCCCGACAGCACCGCGAAGCCCTGCGACAGGCCGCGGTGGGTGACCGGGATGCCGGCGAGCGCGGGCGCCGCGATCGCCGAGCTGACGCCGGGCACGACCTCGTAGGCGATGCCGGCCGCCTCGAGCGCGAGCGCTTCCTCGCCGCCGCGGCCGAGCACGAACGGATCGCCGCACTTGAGGCGGACGACGCGCTCGCCGCGGCGCGCGGCGCGGATCATGAGGCGCTCGATCGCGCGCTGGTCGATCGAGTGACGGCCGGCGCGCTTGCCGACGAAGAACCGCCTCGCGCGCGGCGCGAGGTCGAGCAGCTGCTCCTCGACGAGCGCGTCGAACAGCACGAGGTCGGCGCGCTTCAGGCGGTCGAGCGCGCGCAGCGTGAGCAGCTCGGGATCGCCCGGGCCGGCGCCGACGAGAGACACGAAGCCGGTCATGCGTAGATCCTGTCCAGCGCGCGCAGCAGCAGCGGACGACGCTCGCCGATCGGCACCCGCGCGCGCTTGTGCTCGGCTCGCTCGGCGATCGCGATGTCGAGCCAGCGCTCGAGCTCGTCGGGGAGGATCGCGTCGAGGGCCTCGCGCACGAGGCCGGCGAGCGCCGGCGCGAGCCCGCCCGTCGAGATCGCGAGCTCGATCGGGCCGCGCCGCACCACGCCGCCGAGGTACGCGGTCGCGCACGCCGGATCGTCGACCGCGTTGACGAACAGCCCGCGCGCGCCGGCCGCCGCGGCGACGTCGCGGTTCACCTCGGGCGTCGCCGCCGCGACCACCCAGCGCGCGCCTGCGAGGTGCGCGGGGCGGAACTCGGCCTCGACGACGGTC
>JBLMXA010000945.1:0-6056 GCA_050257515.1 Acidobacteriota bacterium
AGCTCTACGACGCGTGGAACTTCCGCGAGCCGTCGAACGGCGTCACGAACCTGCGCGGGTTCGACGACCGCCACGCGTCGTTCACGCTCCAGAACGCGGTCGTCGAGGCGACCTGGACGAAGGGCGTGGTGTCGGGGCGCATCGCGCTGCAGGTCGGCGACGAGCCCGGCGCGTTCTACGCGTTCGAGCCGAGCCAGGCGCCGTCGGGGACCGCGCCCGCGACCGGCCCGACCGAGTGGCGCCACATCCAGGAGGCGTGGGTCGCGTGGAAGCTGCCGTGCTACCGGCTCGAGCTGTCCGGCGGCATCTTCCTGTCGCCGATCGGGGCCGAGACGCCGATCGTGCGCGACGCGTGGAACTGGTCGCGGTCGAACCTGTTCTACTTCCTGCCCTACTATCACGCCGG
Organism: Acidobacteriota bacterium; assembly: GCA_050257515.1. GTDB lineage: Bacteria > Myxococcota_A > Polyangia > Haliangiales > Haliangiaceae > JABFXX01. Next base: position 407 of record JBLMXA010000945.1, read on the forward strand.
CGTGCGCGCGAAGCACGACATCGGCGACAGCGGCTGGAGCGTCACCGCGGCGCTCTACAACGGCTGGAACAACGCGATCGACGACAACGACAGCCCGTCGATCGACGTGATCGCGCGCTACGAGAAGGGCGACTGGTCGGGCCAGGTGCAGTACTTCGGCGGCATCGAGCGCTCGCCCGACGCGCCGGAGGGCCAGCCGTGGCGGCACCTGTTCGACGCCTACGTGCAGGGGCCGATCGTCGACAAGCTGTCGTTCATCGTGCAGGCCGACGCCGGCTTCGAGCTCGACACGATCTCGGTGCCCGGCCCGGCGGTCGTCGACGCGACCGCGAGCTGGTCGTCGTTCGCGGGCTACCTCCGGTACGACCTGCGCAAGAACCTGTTCGTCGCCGCGCGCGGCGACTTCTTCCACGCGAACCGCCCCGACGCCGCGACGCCGATCTTCCTGCCGTCCGGCGTGAGCTGGGTGACCTCGGCCACCGCGACCGCCGCGTGGCGCCCCGCCGACGGACTCGAGCTGCGTGCCGAGTACCGCCACGACCAGGCGTCGGAGAACGCGTACTTCGGCGGCACGGTGCTCACCGACCCGGTCACCGGCAACGCGATCACGAACCGCACGGTGCAGGACACGATCACCGGCGGGGTGATCGCCTGGTTTTAGGTCCCTAGGTCACCGCGGGCAGATCGAAGAAGAAGCGCGCGCCGCGGCCGGGGTCGCTGTGGACGCCGATGCGGCCGCCGTGGTTCTCGACGATGCGGCGGCAGATGTAGAGGCCGAGACCGTAGCCGCGCGAGCCGGCGCGGCCGCGATAGAAGCGCTGGAACACGCGGCGCGCCTCGTCGGCGGGCAGCCCGGGCCCGTTGTCGATCACCGACACGTGCGCGCGCGTCCCGCGCAGGTCGAGCCGCACGGTCACCGCCGCGTGCTGCGGCGAGTGCTTGAGCGCGTTCGTGACGAGGTTCGCGAGCACGCGCTCGAGCCGGCTGCCGTCGCCGTGCACGACCACGACGTCGCGGATCTCGACCTGCACGCGGCCGCGCTCGAACGTCGACACGCAGCGCGCGACGGTGTCGCCGACCAGCCGCGCGAGATCGATGCGCTCGAACTGCAGCGCCAGCGCGCCGGCCTGCTCCGACGCGAGATCGAGCAGGTCGGAGATCAGGCGATCGACATATGCGGCGTTGCGCGCGATGTGCTCGAGCCCGCGCTGCACCGCGGGCGACCGCGTCGCGAGCCGCTGCTCGAGCAAGCCCGCCTCCATCATGATGATCGCCAGCGGGTTCTTGAGGTCGTGCGCGATCGCGACGACGTCCTCGCGGATCTCGCCGGCCATCGCCGCGCGAGCCTGTGCCGTCACGTCGTCGTGCGTGCCCTTCGCCAGGTGCGGCGCGGGCGTCTCCTCGCGGACCACGTCGTCCGGACGCGGCGTCCGTTCGTCTTCCCTCGGCGGGGGCCTCGGGCTCATGACCGCATTGTGAGGGTCATCCCCGGCGCGCGCCAGACGAAATCACGCAAGTCTCATGCCGCGAGTCGCACATCGCGGCACACCGGGATCACTCCTCGTCGTCGTCGGTTTTCGGCGCACCGAGGCTCTCGAGGCGCGAGTACAGGCGGCGGCGCGTGATGCCGAGCAAGCGCGCGGCGGCGGCCTTGTTGCCACCGGCCTTCACGAGCGCGGTGTGGATCAGATCGCGCTCGATCGCGTCGAGCGAGAAGCCCGGCACGAGCAGCGCGTCGAGCGCGTTCGCGGCCGCGGCGGTCTGGTTGAACGCGGGCAGATGATCGACGTCGATCGGCCCGCCCGCGGCGAGCACGAGCGCGCGGGTCAGCGCGTTCTCGAGCTCGCGCACGTTGCCGGGCCAGGTGTGCTTCGTGAGCGCGTCGAGCGCCGGCGGCGTGATGCGATCGGGCGCCAGGTTGCGCGCGGCGAGCAGCGACACCGCGGTCGCGCGGATGTCGTCGGGGCGCTCGCGCAGCGGCGGCACGACGATCGGAAACACCGCGAGCCGGTAGTAGAGATCCTCGCGGAACGTGCCCGCCTTGACCGCGGCCTGCAGATCGCGGTTCGTCGCCGCGACGATGCGGACGTCGGTCTTGCGCAGCTGCGTCGAGCCGAGCCGCGTGAACGTGCGGTCCTGGAGCAGCCGCAGCAGCTTGACCTGCGTCGCGGCCGGCAGCTCGCCGATCTCGTCGAGGAACAGCGTGCCGCCGTGGGCGATCTCGGCGTGGCCGGCCTTCGCCTCGGTCGCCCCGGTGTACGCGCCCTTCTCGCGGCCGAACAGCTCGCCCTCGACGAGCGACTCCGGCAGCGCCGCCGCGTGGACCTCGACCAGCGGGCCGGCCGCGCGCTGGCTGCCGTGATGGATCGCGCGCGCGAGCAGGCTCTTGCCGGTGCCGCTCTCGCCGAGCAGCAGCACGGTCTCGTCGGTCGCGGCGACGCGCTGCGCCTCCGCGACAATCGCCTTCATCTTGTCGCTCTCGGCGACGACCGCGGCGAAGCCGTCGCGCGCGTCGAGCCGCTTCGCGAGCGCGTCGGCGCGTGCGGTCAACGCGCGGCGATCGGCGATGCGCCGGATGCGCATGCGCAGCTCGTCCATCGCGAACGGCTTGATCAGGTAGTCGACCGCGCCTTCCTTCATCGCCTCGACCGCGTTCTGCGCGGTCGCGTGCGCGGTCATGATCACGACGTCGGTCGCGGGCGACAGCCGGCGCGTCTCGCGCAGCACCATCATGCCGTCGACGTCCGGCATGCGGAGATCGGTGAGCACGATGTCGAGCCCGCCGGAGGCGACCCGCTGGAGCGCCTCGCGGCCACCGCCGGCGCGGGTCGTCTCGTGACCGGCGCCCTCGAGCATCTCGACGAGCACGCGGCCGAGCTTCGGTTCATCGTCGACGATCAGGATCTTGGTCACGGGAGTGGAATGTAGATCGAGAACCGGGCTCCGCGCTCGCCCGGGCGCGACTCCAATATTAGGGAACCATGATGGCGCTCGGCGATCCGCCGGGCGACCGCGAGCCCGAGGCCGCTGCCGCCGGGACGCGCGGTGACGAACGGCTCGAACAGCTTCTCGGCAAGATCCGCAGGCACGCCCGGGCCGTCGTCGGCGATCGTGACGCGCGCGCGGTCGCCGGCCCGCGCGACCTCGAGCCGCACGGTGACGCCCGGGCCCCCGATCTGCACCGCGTTGAGCACGAGGTTCAGGATCGCCTGGCGCAGCCTGTGCGCGTCGCCGTGGACCTCGAGCGCCTCGGGTGCGGCGACCTCGATCGTCGCCTCCTTGGCCACCGCGGCGAGCCGCGCCTCGTCGGCGATCTGGCGCGCGAGGCCGGCGAGATCGAGCGGCACCAGCTCGACCGGCAGGTCGCGGGCGAGCCCGAGGAACTCCTCGGTCAGCCGGTTCAGGCGATCGATCTCGGCGAGCATCTCGGCGAACCGTTCGCGCTCGCGCTCGTTCGCGCTCGGCCCGAGCCGCTCGCGCGCGAGCTCGACCTGGCCGCGCAGGATGCCGAGCGGGTTGCGCACCTCGTGGGCGACCATCGCCGCCATCTGGCCGACCGCCGCGAGCCGCTCGGCACGGCCGTACGCGACGCGCGCCCGCTCGAGCGCGCGCAGCGCCAGGAACAGCGCCGCCGCGAACACGACGGCGACGAGCACGGTCAGGCCGACCGCGACGAGGTAGGTCGCGCGCAGCCGCGCGGCCGGCGCGCGGTACTCGGCGCCCGCCTCGAGCGCGAGCACGTAGGGCTGGCCGTCGCGGGACAGCGGGAAGTACGCGGTCTCGACCGCCGCCTGCTCGATCGAGTAGCCTGGCCCCGACGACGCATGCCCGGCCTGCGCGGCGGCGAGCCGGTCGGGATCGACGCGCATCAGGTTGAGCGGCGTGCCGGCGCGCGTGCGCACGCCGGCGGTGACATGGAGGCCGGCATCGATCACGTACGCGTCCTCGAGCTTGTTCTCGGTGACGAGCGCGGCGAGCGCCGCATCACCGCCACCGCCGCTGCTCAGCCACTTCGCGGCGGTCGTGCCGAGCGCGACCAGCCGGTCGTCGAGCCCGCCCTCGACCGCGCGGATCTCGCTGCGGTACAGGCTCCACACGAGCGCGTTGACCGCGACGAGCAGCGCCGCTGCCGCCGCGAACACCACCAGAGCACGCCGGCGAGTCAAGGGCCTCCGATCGCGAGCGCGAGCCCGCAGCGGACGACGAGCTTCCAGTAGTTGAAGTCGTCGATCGTCGACGTGTTACCGATCGCGATCGCGCCGCAGGTACCGAGCACGTGATCGCCGAGATCGTACTCGACATCGGCACCGAGCTCGCCGTGGCCGTCGCGGCGCAGCTCGCCGTCGGGCTCGGCGGCGTCGTAGCTCGCGTACCAGCCCGCCGCCGCGGCGACCAGGCGCACGCCGGAGGCGAGCCGCGCGCGCGCGGTCGCGGCGGCACCGATCGCGACGTCCGCGAACGACCGATCCTCGGTGAGCTCGCGGGTGAGGGTCGCGCGCGCGTCGAGATCGAACCGCGGCGAGACGTGGAGGATCGCGCCGGCGTCGGCGGCGTGCACCCAGCCCGTGAACCCCGCCTGCGCGTCCTGCTGGTACACGCGGCGGCGCAGCCCGTAGCTCGCGACGAGCGCGGCCCCGCCGACGTCGCGGCGGACCTGGGCGAGCCCGCGGTTCGCGATCAGGTACGGCGACTTCGCGAGCAGGTCGTAATCGAAGTCGTAGCGGATCGCGACGTGGTTGCCGCCGCCGTCGAGCTCGACGCCGGCCTGCGCGTTCTCGCCGAGGAAGTCGAGCATGTCGAGCTGGCGCTGCTCGCGCCACGTCAGCACGTCGCGCACGAACAGCCAGCGCGTCGGCCGCGCCGTCACGGTCCCGGCGAGCAGCAGATCCTCGTCGGTCTGGCGCGGGCCGGTCGTCGCGCCCATCGGCGGCGTGTCGGGCAGCAGCGCCGGGTTCGTGTCGAGCTCGGGCTCGGCGAGCAGCACGGCGGACAGCGGGCCGTCGCGGCGCGCGAGCGGCAGCACGGCGCGCGCCGCGTCCTCGTACGCCGGATCGCGGCGCGCGAGCTCGAGCTCGTCGACCGCCTCGCCGCCGCCGTGACGCGCGAGCGCGATCATGCCGAGGAAGAAGTGCGCGCCCGCCACCGACGATCCACCGCCGGCGACGATCGCGCGCAGCGCCTGCTCGGCGTCGTCGAGGTGGCCCGCCCGGTACAGCTCGATCGCGGCGGTGAGGTCCGCGCCCTCCTCCGGCGGGGTCTTGCACAGCTCGGCGAGCGCACGGCTCGCCGCGGTGTTGCCGGGATCGCGCGCGAGCGCGGCGCGGTAGGCGATCGCGGCGACGCGGGCGTCGCCGGTCTTGACCGCGTCGTCGCCGACCTGCACGTAGCGCGCGGCATCGGCGGGATCGGGCGGCGCGACCGGCGCGGGCGGGGGCCCGCACAGATCGGCGATCGCGGCGGCGTAGAGAGCGATCACGGAGGCAGCGCGGCGAGCATACCCGCGGCCTCGGCCGCGTGCGCGCCGTGTGCCTGCGCGATCGTCTCGAGCAGCGGCCGCGCGTGGGCCGCGTCACCCGCCAGCGCGTAGGCGCGCGCGAGCTGCCAGCTGGCCTCGGGCGACAGCGCGGCCGCCTCCGGCGCGAGCACGTCG
>JBLMXA010000946.1:0-7776 GCA_050257515.1 Acidobacteriota bacterium
CCTTGGTACGCCACAGGTCGCTCTCGCCCGGCGCGAGCGGCTCGATGCGGACGACCTTGCCGCGCAGCGTGGTCTGCTCGCCGTCCCAGATCACCTGCAGCGAGACCGCGTCGCCGATCGCGAGCTCGCGCCGGCTGAGCAGCAACAGCCCATGCTCGCTGACGTCGCGCGTGATCGCGATCGAGGACTTGCCCTCCGCCGCCTCGAGCTCGCCCGCGAAGTACACGCTGTACCGCACCGACCCGCGACGCTCTTCGCTCACGACGTCAGGGTACAGCACTTCCGGCGGCTTGCTTGCGCTTCGCTTGCTCGATCGCGGCCTTGACCTCGTCGTCGGTCATCCCCGGGCGGAGGTGGACGTACTGCGAGTCGCTCCCGAGCGCCGGTGCCGGCGCGGGCTTGTCGACCTGCCCGGCCCCCGAGCGCTCGCGCGAGGAACCGATCGATGGCATCGCCGAGGCGGCGCTGCCGTTATCGAAGTGCATCACGAACTTCGAGACCGCATCGCCGCAGGGCTTCGCGAGCACGAGGATCGCGACCAGCATCCCGAACGTGAGCAGGATGCGGAAGATCTCGGGCCCCGACAGCTTCAGGCCGCGGCCACGCGGCAGCTTCGGGATCTCGTCCTCCTCGGGCTCGGCCACAGCTTGGTCTACCACGTCAGCTGACGACTGCGAGGTCCGCGACCTCGAGCTCGGCCGACCGCCGGCCCTGCCACGTCGAGATCGTCGGCACGAACGCGAGGGCGCCGCGCGCGCCGCCCGCGACCGGCCGCTCGCCGAGGCCGAAGCCGATGGCGGTGCGCGTGGTCTGGCGATCGTCCTCCACCGTCAGCTTGAGATGGCTCCCGTCGCCGACGCGGCGAGCGGACGTGTCCTTCGCGGCGCGCGTGACGAGCAGCGGCGGCGGGTTGTGCTGGCCGAACGGGCCGAGCCCGGCGAGCTCCTCGGCGAGCCGCTCGTCGACCTCGCCGAGCCGGACCTCGGCGTCGACGTCCCTGGCTTGGCTGACCGGCCCGGAGCCCTCGGCCAGGCGTGGCACGGCACCCGACAGCGCCTCGGCGAGCGCGGCGACGTGCTCGCGCTGCACGGTGAACCCGGCGGCCGCCGCGTGGCCGCCGAACCTCGCGAGCCGCGGTCCGAGCTCGCCGGCCGCGACCGACAGCGCCTCGTAGAGGTTGACGCCGCCGCACGTGCGCGCCGAGCCGCGGCCGATCCCGGTCGCGCGATCGATCCCGATCACGAACGCCGGCTTGCCGTACTTGTCGACGAGCTTCGCGGCGACGATGCCGACGATGCCCGACGGCCAGCCCTCGCCGGCGAGCACGATCGCCGCGCCCGGATCGCGGTCTCCGAGCACGGCGAGCGCCTCGCTCATCACGCGATCCTGCACGGCCCGGCGATCGGCGTTGGCCTGCTCGAGCACCTGCGCGCGCTCGGTGGCCGTCGCCGCGTCGGCCAGCAGCAGCGCGAGCGCGGGCTCGGCGGCGCCGAGCCGGCCCGGCGCGTTGAGCCGCGGCGCGAGCCGCCAGCCGATCACGCGCGCGTCGATCTCGCGCTCGGCATCGACACCGGCCGCGGCGAGCAGCGCGGCGATCCCGGGGCGGGCGCGCGCCTGCAGGCGGCGCAACCCGAGCGCGGTGAGGATGCGGTTCTCGTCGGTGAGCGGCACGAGATCGGCGATCGTGCCGAGCGCGACGAGATCGAGCAGCTCGCGCACGTCCGGCTCGGGGAGCCCCTGGCCACCCGCGAAGTGCCGCCGCTCGCGGAGCTCCGTGCGCACCGACGCCGCGACGTAGAAGCCGAGGCCGACCGACGCCATGCCGCGGAACGGGAACGTCGAGTCGGCGCGGAACGGGTTGACCAGCGCCTGCGCTGGGTGCGCGTGCTCCGCGGACGGGACCGTGTGGTGATCGACGATGATCACGTCGATCGCCGACGCGGTCGCCGCCGCGATCGCGTCGAGATCGCTCGTGCCGCAGTCGCCGGTGATCACGAGCGTGCAGCCGCGCGCCGCGAAGTCCTGTGCGGCCGCGGCGGTGAACCCGTACCCGGCGTCGCGCCGCGCGACCGCGACCTCGACGTGGGCGCCCGCCGCGCGCAAGAACGACGCGAGCAGCGCCGCGGTGGTGACACCGTCGACGTCGTAATCGCCGAACACGCCGATCCGCTCGCCGCGAGTCACCGCATCGGCGATCCGCTCCACCGCGCGCGGCAGCCCCGCGAGCCCCGCCGGCGGCCGCAGCGCCGCGAGCCGCGGATCGATGAAGCCCTGCGCATCGCGCGGGTCCTTGACGCCGCGTGCGACGAGGCACCTCGCCGTCGCCGGGCGCACGCGCAGCGCGCTCGCGAGCCTCTCCACGATCCGCTCGTCGACGGCGCGCACTGTGACTTGCACGCGCGCAGACTACGAGCCCGGTCTGACACCGAACCGCGCGAGATCCCGGGCAGATCCCGGCGAAGAGATCTGCCGCCAAGACGCCATGCACGCCAAGACAGACGCCAAGGGGATCTCAAAAAGAAGATCTGCTTGGCGTCTGTCTTGGCGGCCTCGGCGCCTTGGCGGCTTATTCCGCTGCGGCGGGCTGCACGGCCGGCGCGGGCACGCGGCGCTTGGTCACCGGGCCCGAGTACCACTTGCGCGAGATCCACATGAAGATCGGCGACGCGAGGAAGATCGACGAGTACGTCCCGACGATCACGCCGATGTTCATCGCGAACGCGAAGTTCCGCACGTCGCCGGTGCCGAAGATGTTCATGATCAGCGTGGTCGCGAACACCGTCGACGACGTGAGGATCGTGCGGACGAGCATCTCGTTGAGCGAGATGTCGATGATGCGCTCGATCTTCTTGTCCTTGAGCTTGGCCTGGTTCTCGCGGATGCGGTCGAACACGATCACGGTGTCGTTCGTGGAGTAGCCCATGACCGTGAGCAGGCCGGCGACCGATGTCAGCGACACCTCGCTCCACGTCAGCGCGAACACGCCGATGACCATCACCGCGTCGTGCACCGTCGCGAACGCCGCACCCGGCGCGTAGCGGATGTCGAACCGGAACGCGAGGTAGAGCATGATCAGGAACAGCGCGTAGATGATCGACTTCGCCGCATCGTCGCGCAGCTTGTCACCGGCGCGCGCGCCGATGCCGTAGCTCGAATAGACCTGCGCGGTGACGCCCGAGAACGCCTTCTCGAGCACCTGCTCGTACTGGCGGTCGAGGCCCCACATCGCGAACACGGCCTTGTACTCGCCCGTGCCCTCGTCGGCGTGCTCGTACTGCTGCTCCTCTTGCGGCAGCCACGGCTTGAGCTCGAGGCCGCCGGGCATCAGCTGCTTGGCGCCGGTCTTCGGATCGACCTTCTCGAACTGCACCTTCGAGAACACCGGCGCGGCCTCGGCGTTCTTGATCGGCTTCTTCGAGGTCACGTAGAGCCGGTCACCGGACCACGAGATCTTCTGGAGCTCGCGATCCTTGAACGTCTCGTTGAACGCCTTGCTCGCGGCGGCCTTGTCGGCGTCCTCGAGCGCCGAGAACCGCGGCGAGCGGATCATCATGCCGTCGATCGTCTTGCCGTTGTCATCCTTCCAGGAGATGTCGAAGATCTCGAGATCGGAATCGCCGGCCTTCGCGAGCGCCGCACGGGCCTTGCCCGGATCGACCTTGACGTAGTCGTTCTTCGCCTTGTCCTTGAACGCGTAGATGATCTCGGTGCCGCCCTTGAAGTCGATCGTCCAGTTCATGTACTCGCCGCGCACCTGCTTGTTGACGAGCAGCGTGGTGATGCTGGCGACCATCAGGACGCACGACAGGATGAACCAGATCCGGAACTTGCGAACGAACGCGAAGTTCGTCCCCGGAGGCAGCAGGTAGCGGAACCTATGTGGATGCTCGGCCATGGCGCCTCAGATCGACAGGGTCTGGAGGGTCTGGCCCCTCTTCCTCGCCACGGCGTGGTCGAAGAAGATGCGGGTCACCCAGATGTTGGTGGTGAGGGTGGTGAACACGCCGACGAGCAGCATCACGGCGAAGCCCTTGATCGGGCCCGAGCCGTACTGCAGGAGCACCCAGCCGGCGGCGGCCGTGGTCAGCTGACCGTCGAGGATCGCGGAGAACGCGCGCGAGAACCCGAGATCGATCGCACCGCGCACGCTCTTGCCGAGCAACAGCTCGTCACGTATGCGCTCGTAGATCAGGATGTTGCCGTCGACCTCCATGCCGATCGACAGCACGATCGCGGCGATGCCCGGTAACGTGAGCGTCGCTCCGAAGATCGCCATGACCGCGAGCGTCATGATGATGTGGAACACGACCGCGAACACCGCGATGCCGCCGGACCATCGGTAGATGCCGACCATGATCAGGACGACGAGGACGATGCCGACGATGAACGAGGTCTGCGTCTTCTGGATCGCGTCGCGGCCGAGCGTCGGGCCGACGTTGCTCTCGCTCGCCTCGACGAGCGGCGCCGGCAGCGAGCCGGTCTTCAGCACGGCGACCAGGTCGTCGCGCTCCTTCTCCTGACGCGTCGGATCGCTGCCGCCCATCGTGATCGACGCGCGGCCGCCGCGGATCGCGGTGTTGATGATCGGCGCCGACTTGACCTTGTCGTCGAGGATCGTCGCGAACTTCATGCCGACGATCTGCGACGTGACGTCGCCGAACACGCGGCCGCCGTAGCGGTTGAAGTCGAGCAACACGACCGGACGGTTCGTGTTCGGATCGTAGCTGCCCATCGCGGTCGAGATCGCCGAGCCCGTGAGGCGAACGGCGCGCTCGAGGTAGTACGTGCGCCAGAACTTGCGCTGGTCCTTCGCGTCCGGCTGCGGCTCGATCAGCTCGAAGCCGAGCTGGTGGTTGTCGTCCGGCAGGAAGTCCTTGTTCTGGTCCTTCGAATCGCACCACGCACAGCCGAGGCCCTTGTAGTCGAGGTCCTTGTCGCCGAACACGTAGCGCTCGATGATCTCGCGGCCGGTGATCGAGACGCGGACCTTGTCGCCCTCGATCTTGTTCTTGTCGATGATCTTGCCGTGCTTCTTCGCCCACGTGAGCGGCACCGGCTCCTCGCGGTCGTACGCGAGCAGGTAGTAATCGGTGTGCTGGCTGCCGCCCTCGTCGGGCCGCCACTGGTCGACCTCGGCCTTGACGCCGAGCCTCACGGCCTCGGGATCGGTCGGGTTGCCCTTCTTGTCGGGCGCGACCTTGCGGTAGAGCCGCTGCATGTAGGGCGAGCCGTCGTGCGCGCCCGACGCGGCCGTGCAGCCCTGCGGGCTCGGCGTCGTGCAGTCGTCGACGACCTTCATCTCGAGCTTGGCGGTGCGCGCGATCAGCTGCTCGGTCTCCTTGATCGCATCGGAGTTCGGATCGCCCGGCAGCTCGACGATGATGTCCTCGCCCTTCTCGACCACGCTCGGCTCGGCGACGCCCTTCTCGTTGATGCGCTCGCGGATCGTCGAGACCGCGTTCGTCAGCGCCTCCTTCTTGAGGCTGTCGGCGTAGCTCGACGCGACGACGTAGCACATCGCGTCCTTCGGATCGTCGGGCTGGCAGTCGCGCTCGGTGACGTCGCCGCGATAGTCGCTCGCGATCTTCTGCGCGATGTCGGCCTTCTTCTTCGGATCCTGCGGGATCACGGTGAACGCGCCGGTGATCGTCGGCGGCGTCCGGACGACGACGCCGAGCGTCGAGTCGCTCTCGAGGTCGCGCTTGATGTCGCTCGCCTTGTCGTCGATCGCGCGGTCGAGCGCGATGTTGTAGACGATGTGCTTGCCACCCTGCAGGTCGAGCCCGAGGTTGATCTGCTTGGAGAACAGGCTGTGAAACCAGCCCGGCAGCGAGTCCTTGTCGACGAAGCTCGGGGCGAGCGTCGCGACGCAGAACAACGTGATGCCGATGAGGGCGAGGGTTCGCCACCGAAGACTACGATCCATGTGCCACCTCGAGGTCCGTCGAAATCACGCGCAGATCAGGCGGCGGACGCCTTCCGCGCGGCGCCCTCGGGGACCTTGCCCTCCCACTTGCCCTCGACGTACGCGCGCGGCACGCGCACGCGCACCTTCTCCTGCAGCTCGAGCACGAGCACGTTGTCGTCGGTGATGCCCGTGATCTTGCCGATCACGCCGCCGCGGGTGATGACCTCGTCACCTTTACCCAGCTTCGAGAGCATCGCCTGATGCTCCTTCTGCTTCTTCACCTGCGGGCGGATCAGGATGAAGTAGAAGATCCCGAACATCACGACCATCATCAGAATCGGCTGCATGGCTTGCATGGAGAACCTCGCGAAATCCGGGGGTTGGTACCACCCCGGGGGCTATGGGTCAAGCTGCGATCCCGCGTGCCAAGATGTCGTCCCGCAGCCGGCGCACGTGGCGTGCGTAGAACGTGAGGTTGTGCAGGGTTGCGAGGCGCGCGTACAGGATCTCCTTCGCCAGATAGAGATGCCTGAGGTACGCGCGGGAGTACGTGCGGCACGTCGTGCACGGACACTCGGGATCGATCGGCCCCATGTCGAGACGATGGGCCGCGTTCGGGATGTTCACCCGGCCCGCCGATCGATGCTCCGCACCGTCCTTCGGCGGTGCGGCGCGGTCCGGCGAAGCCGGACCTTGCGACACGAACAGGTAGCCGTTGCGCGCGTTGCGGGTCGGCATGACGCAGTCGAACATGTCGATGCCGGCGGCGATGCCGCGCTCGAGGTCGGCCGGCGTGCCGACGCCCATCAGGTAGCGCGGGCGATCCGCGGGCAAGAGGTGCGCGACCTCGTCGAGGATCCGGTACGTCTCGCCGAGCTCCTCGCCGACCGCGAGCCCGCCGAGCGCGTAGCCGTCGAAGTCGAGCGCCGTGATCTCGGCCATGTGGCGCTCGCGGCGCTCGCGGTCGGTGCCGCCCTGGACGATGCCGAACTTGGCCTGGCCCGGCGCGGCCGCGGCGTCCTTACACCGTCGCGCCCACGCGGTCGTGCGCGCGAGCGCGAGCTCGTGGACGGCGGCATCGGCGTCGCCAGGTGGACATTGATCGAAGCACATGGCGATGTCGGAGCCGAGCACCTTCTGGATGTGCATCGACACCTCGGGTGTCAAGCGATGCTTCGATCCATCGATGTGCGAGCGGAACGTGACGCCGTCGTCGTCGACTTCGTTGATCGCGGCGAGCGAGAACACCTGAAAGCCACCGGAGTCGGTGAGGATCGGTCGGTCCCACGCGGCGAACCGGTGCAGCCCGCCGGCGGCCTCGATCACCTCGAGGCCGGGCCGCAGGTACAGGTGGTACGTGTTGCCGAGGATGATCTTCGCGTCGAGCGGCGGCGCGCGCAGCTCGTCGGCCGTCATCGCCTTGACGGTGCCCGCGGTGCCGACCGGCATGAACACGGGCGTCGGGATGTCGCCGCGCGGCGTGTGGAGGATGCCCGCGCGCGCGTGGCCGTGCGTCGCGAGCAGCTCGAACGACCAGCCCGGCGTGGGGAGCTTCGTCAGCACCGGTGCACCAGCATCGCGTCGCCGTAGGAGAAGAACCGGTAGCGCGCGGCGACCGCGTGGCGGTAGGCCGCGAGCACGCGCTCGGTCCCCGCGAACGCGCACACGAGCATCAGCAGCGTCGACTCCGGCAGGTGGAAGTTCGTGATCAGGTGCGGCGTCGCGAACGCGTGGCCGCAGCCGGGATACAAAAACAGCTCGGTCGTGCCGCTGCGCGTGCCGGTCCGCGCGTAGGACTCGAGCGCGCGCAGCGCGGTGGTGCCGAGCGCGACGACCGGCCGGCCGCTGGCGACGAGCTCGGCGGTCGT
>JBLMXA010000947.1:0-14195 GCA_050257515.1 Acidobacteriota bacterium
GTCAGGTCACGCTGCGTCCACGGGTCGCTCGTCAGCACCGACGCGGCGACGCGGATCGGCTTCGTCGTGAACTGCTTCGCCTTCTCCATCGAGCAGACGACCGCCGCGGCGGCGCCGTCGCGCTCCTCGATCGGGATCTCGTGCGGCTCGCCGACGGTCCAGTCGATCGACGAGCCCGGCACCGCCGCGTAGAACGGGACGCCGTTGTCGTGCGCGGCGAGCGCCTTCAGGTAGGTGCCGATCTTGTTGCAGACGTCGCCGTTGCGCGTCGTGCGATCGGTGCCGACGATGCACAGGTCGACCTCGCCGTGCTGCGCGAGCTCCCACGCGGTCAGCAGGCCCTGGTTGCGCGGCCGCGTCTCGTCGACCCACACGTGGACGCGGTAACCCGCCTCGTGCGCCTTGTAGATCGGCGCGAGCGCGGTGCCCCAGTCGACGGTCGCGAGCCAGCCGGCGTTGCAGTGGGTGAGCACGCGGTTGACGCGATCGCTACGGAACAGCGACAGGCCGTGGCTGCCGATCGCCTCGCACTGCGCGACGTCGCCGTCGGCGATCGCCGCGGCCAGCGCCCACGCATCCTTGCCGGCCGCGAGGCCCTCGCGCATCTGGCCGAGCGCCCACCGCAGGTTGATCGCGGTCGGCCGCGTGGCGGCCAGCGCATCGCACGCGGTGTCGAGCACATCGCCGTTCGCGAGCGCGATCGCGACGCCGTACGCGGCGGTCGCGCCGATCAGCGGCGCGCCGCGCACGTGCATGTCCTTGATCGCGCGCGCGACGTCGCCGAGCGTGCGCAGCGGCAGCCACTCGATCGCGTACGGCAGCTTCGCCTGATCGAGCACGATCACGCCGCGCCGGTCAGCGGCGAGCTCGATCGTGCGGCGCCAGCGGCCCTCGACCCTCATCGCATCACTTCTCGGCTTCGGTGAACCCGCACAGCGCGTGGACGCGGTGGCCCGACTTCTCGATGCGCGCGCGGCCGGGCAGATCGAGCAGCTCGATCAGGAACGCGCACTCGACGACCTGCGCGCCGCACTTCTCGATCAGCGCGAGCGCGGCGAGCGCGGTGCCGCCGGTCGCGAGCAGGTCGTCGACCAGCACGGCGCGTTCGCCCTTCGCGAGCCCGTCGACGTGGACCTCGACGCGGTTCGTGCCGTACTCGAGCTCGTAGTCGTGGCCGATCGCCTCGCCCGGCAGCTTGCCGGGCTTGCGCACCGGCACGAACCCGGCCTGGATCTGGTGCGCGATCGCGGCGCCGAAGATGAACCCGCGCGCCTCGATGCCGACGACCTTGTCGACCTTGCCGGCGTAGCGATCGGCCAGCACCGAGATCGCGTGGCGAAACCCCGCGCCGCTCGCGAGCAGCGGCGTGATGTCGCGGAAGTTGATCCCCGGCTTGGGGAAGTCCGGGATCGTGCGGATCAGCGACTTGAAGTTCACTTGAGCACCCTCCCCGCCACCGCGGACAGCTTCGCGACGAGCTCGGGGTCGCGCGCGCCCGGCGCGGTGAGGATCGCCATGTCGAGCGCGCGGTCGCAGCCGTACTTGCACGCGCCGTGGTCCGCGCCGAGGCGCGGGATCACGTGCTGGAGCAGCTTCTTCGCGTTCCCCGAGTTCGCGTGCATCACGGCGATCACGTGATCGACCTGGACGTGATCGTGATCGGGGTGCCAGCAGTCGAAGTCCGTGACCATGGCGACCGTGGCGTAACACAGCTCCGCCTCGCGAGCGAGCTTCGCCTCGGGCATGTTCGTCATCCCGATCACGTCGGCGCGGAAGCTCTGCCGGTGCAGCTCGCTCTCCGCCATGCTCGAGAACTGCGGGCCCTCCATGACGACGTACGTGCCGTTCTTCTGGTGGGCGAGGCCGAGCTCGCCGGCGGACGCCGCGAGGTGATCGAGCACCCGGCGGCACGTCGGGTGGCCCATCGACACGTGGGCGACGAGCCCGGTGCCGAAGAACGTCTTCGGCTTGCGCAGCGTGCGATCGATGAACTGATCGACCATCACGAACGTGCCGGGCGGCAGGTCGCCGCGCAGCGAGCCGACCGCGCTGACCGAGACGACCTGGGTGACGCCGGCTCGCTTGAGCGCGTCGATGTTCGCGGCGAAGTTGATCTCGTGCGGCGGGATCCGGTGGCCGCGGCCGTGGCGCGGCAGGAACACCACGCGCTGGTCGCCCAGCCGGCCGAACAGCAGCTCGTCCGAGGGCGTGCCGAACGCAGAGTCGACCCTCACCCACTTCTGATCGGTCAGACCATCGAGCTCGTAGAGGCCCGTCCCGCCGACGATGCCGATCACGTTTCCGGACATGAAGGCGGATTACCATGCGCGGATGCGACGTGTATAGTCGCGCGTCGACGTGGAGCGCAGTTCGCAACCGCTGGCACTCGCCCGCCGCTACGTCGCGTGGGTGCGGCGTTCATCGCTCCAGGTCATCCTCGCGCACGTCGTCGTGCTCGCGACGTCGATCTACCTCGTCGCCTACCGGTTGCCGCTGTTCGCCGACTTCTCCTACCTGCTGCCGCAGGACGCGCCGGCGGTGAAGGATCTGCGCAAGCTCGAGGCGCGCGTGAGGGCGACCGACACCGTGCTCGTCGTCGTCACCGCGCCGAGCTCCGAGGCGCGCGCCGCGGCGGTGACCGAGATGTCGGCGGCGATCCGCGCGCTGCCCAGGCAGCTCGTCGATCAGGTCGAGGACGACGACGCCGAGCTGCGCGGGTTCCTGCGCGCGCACAAGGAGCTCTACGTCCCGCTGCCCGACCTCGTGAAGGCGCGCGACGCGCTCGCCGAGCGGATCCGCGCCGAGAAGCTCGCGGCGAACCCGCTCTACGTCGATCTCGACGACGACACGCCCGCCGACAAGCAGGACGCGGAGAACCAGCTCGACGAGCTGCGCGCGAAGCGGCGCGACGCGCAGGCGCGGCTCGATCGCTCGAGTCACGTCAGCACCGACGGCAAGATCGCGATGATCGAGGTCCGCATCGCGTTCTCGTCCACGGACGTCCAGCGCGGCGAGGCGCTCGTCGACGCGCTCGCCCGCGCGCGCGATCGCGTGATCGCCGCGCACCCCGGCGTGCAGATGGGCTTCACCGGCGGCAACATCACCGCGCTCGCCGAGCACGGCGCGATCGTCCACGGCATGCTGCTGTCGAGCATCGTCACCGCGCTGCTCGTCGCGCTCGTGCTCGCGTTGTACTTCCGCAGCGCGACGCTGCTCGTCCTGCTCGTCGTCACGATCGGCACCGCGACCGCGGTCGCGTTCGGCGCGGCGGCGATCACGATCGGCCACCTCAACGCCGCGACCGCGTTCCTCGGCGCGATCATCGCCGGCAACGGCGTCAACTACGGCATCCTGCTGATCGCGCGCTACCTCGAGGAGCGCCGAGGGCACGAGGTCGAGGACTCGCTCGCCCGCGCGATCGTGGGCACGCTGCGGCCGACCGCGGTCGCCTCGCTCGGCGCGTCGATCGCGTACGGCTCGCTCGCGGCGACGAGCTTCAAGGGCTTCGCCGACTTCGCGGTGATCGGCGCGATCGGCATGCTGCTGTGCTGGATGGCGACGTTCGCGCTGCTGCCGGCGCTGATGGTGCGCTGGGGCCGCGACACGCACAACTTCGTCGGCGAGCCGTTCGTCGGCCGCTGGCTGGTCCGGCTGCTCGGCTTCCGCTCGGCCTCGACCGTGTGCGGCGTCGCGCTGCTGCTCGCGTTCTTCGCGGGCGCGGTCGTGTCGAGGTACGTCGCGGCAGATCCGTTCGAGTACAACATCAAGAAGCTGCGCTCCGAGGGCGAGGCAGCGGTCGACGCGCGCGAGTGGATGAAGCTTTCGGACGACACGTTCGGCCGCGGCTACGCGGGCCGCACGTACATCGCCGCCGATCGCGCCGAGCAGGTGCCGAAGATCGTCGACGCGCTCCACCGCCGCGATCCCGACAAGCGCGTGATCGGATCGGTCGCGTCGATCCTCGACGTCGTGCCCGACCACCAGCAGGACAAGCTCGTCGTGCTCGGCGAGATCCGCCACCTGCTGGACGATCCCGCGCTCGCCGATCTCGACGACAAGGAGCGCGCCGAGCTCGCCGAGCTGCGCCCGCCCGACGACCTCGGCAGGGTCACGGTCGACATGCTGCCGGCGAACATCCGCGACGAGCTGACCGAGAAGGACGGGCGCGTCGGCCTGATCGTCTCGATCCACACCGCGAACTCGCTCGACGAGTGGAACGGCCACGATCTGATCAAGTTCGCGACCGAGGTGCGGCGGCTCGATCTCGGCGGCGGCGAGACGGTGACGACGTCGGGCGCGAGCGTGATCTTCGCCGACATCGTCGAGTCGATCGAGCGCGACGGTCCGCTCGTCACCGGCATCGCGGCGGGCGGCCTCATCCTCATGGTGTGGCTGCTCGTCGGCCGCAACCGGCGCGCCGTCGCCGTGCTCGCGGCGACCGCCGCCGGCTCGCTGCTGATGATCGCGACGTGCGCGCTCGCCGGCTTGAAGGTGAACTTCCTCGACTTCGTCGCGCTGCCGATCACGCTCGGCCTCGGCGTCGACTACGCGATCAACGTCGCGCACCGCCACGACCACGAGCAGATCCCCGACCCGATCACGACCTTGCGCACGAGCGGCAGCGCGGTGTTCGTGTGCTCGCTGACGACGATCATCGGCTACGGCTCGCTGCTCGTCAGCGACAACCGCGCGATCAAGGGCTTCGGCACCGCGTCGCTGATCGGCGAGATCACGTGCGTGCTGACCGCGCTCGTGCTCGTGCCCGCGCTGCTCGCGGTCGGCCGCTGCCCGCGCCGCTAGCGATCGGTCGAGCCGGCGTAGCCATCGCCGCGCAGGTCGCTGCCGCCGGCGAGCGTGCCGTCGCGCTCGACGCGGATGATCTGGCCGCGGCCGAACACGAGCCGCCTGGGGCCGTCGATGTCGGGCTTCACCGTGTGGCCCATCGCGGCGAGCGCGCCGGCGGTCTCGGCCGCGATCCCGTGCTCGAGCAGCAGGTCGACGGCGCTCGCGTCGCTCGGCCACACCGCGCCGCCGTCGCGCGCGTGCACGCACAGCCGCGGCTGATCGAGCGCGGTCTGCGGCGCGAGGTTGTCGTCGAGCAGCGCGGTGACGACCTGCACGTGGCCCTGCGGCTGCATGAAGCCGCCCATCACGCCGAACGGACCGTACAGGCTGCCGTCGGGGTGCGTGATCATGCCCGGGATGATCGTGTGGTACGGGCGCTTGCGCGGGCCGACCATGTCGGGGTGACCGGGCTCGAGCACGAAGCTCGCGCCGCGGTCCTGCAGCGCGAAGCCCCAGCCGAGCTCGCGATCCGACGCGCCGGGCACGAGGCCCGAGCCGAACAGGTCGAAGTTGCTGTTGATGAACGAGCACGCGTTGCCGTCGGCGTCGACCGCGCACAGGTAGGTGGTGTCGGAGCGGCCGCGCGGCTCGCCGTGGACGATCTGCTGTTGCGCGCGCGCCGGATCGATCAGCGCGCGCCGGCGCGCCGCGTAGCTCTTCGCCAGCAGCTCGGCGACCGGGATCGCCGCGTGCTCGGGATCGCCGATGAACCAGCGCGCGTCCGCGAACGCGAGGCGCAGGGCCTCGGCGACGAGGTGCAGGCGCTGCGGCCCGAGCGGCACCATCGCGTGCAGGTCGTAGCCCTCCAGGATGTTCAGCGCGAGCAGCGGGACGAGCCCCTGCCCGTTCGGCGGACACTCCCAGATCCGCCGGCCGCGATACGTCGTCGAGATCGGCTCGACCCACGTCGACGCGTGCGCGGCGAGATCGGCGAGCTCCATCACGCCGCCGGACTCCTTCACCGTGCGCACGATCGCGTCCGCGATCGGCCCCTGGTAGAACGCGTCCTTGCCGCCGCGCGCGACCTCGCGCAGCGCGCGCGCGAGCGCCGGGTTCTTGAAGTGCTCGCCCGCGACCGGCGCGCGGCCCTCGACGAGCAGCGCCCAGCCCTTGCCGGGCGCGGCGAGCAGCCGGTCGGCGCCGCGCTCCCACGCGAACGCGATCTTCTTGCCGACCGCGAAGCCTTCCTCGGCGAGCCGGATCGCCGGCTCGAGCACGCGCGCGAGCGACAGCTTGCCGTGCGCCGCGATCAGGTCCGCCCAGCCGGCGCACGCACCGGGCACGGTCACCGGCAGCCCGCCGGTGTCGGGAATCTGCGTGAAGCCGCGCGAGCTCACGGCATCGAGCGTGAGCGCCGCGGGCGAGCGCCCCGACCCGTTGAGCGCCGTGATCTTGCCGGTCGCCGCCGCGTAGTGGAGCGCGAAGCAATCGCCGCCGAGCCCGGTCATCATCGGCTCGGTCACCGCGAGCGCCGCCGCCGCCGCGATCGCGGCATCCGCCGCGGTGCCACCCGCGCGCAGGATCTCGAGCCCGGCGTCGGTCGCCGGCCACTGGGTCGTCGCGACCATCCCGCTCGAAGTCTTTCGCATGACGACCTTCCTGCCCGCGCACGCGGCGGCGCCGAGCGCGACGGCGCCGGCGATCACGTCGCGCCGTGTGGGGCCTCCCGGCATGGGGAGACGATAGCGCAGTAGGGCAGCGCTGCGCGGATCGGCGGCTCGACTGGCGCGTCGCCGATCTCCGCAGCTGCGGTGTCGACCGCAGCACGGGCGCCCACGCGCTCGGCGCGGACGCCCACGTGGACGCGGTGGACGTCGCGAGGATCGAGAGCGCACACGCTCTGCTCGCGCGACCACGCCTGTGACCGCTGCCGCGCGGAGGACAACCGCGCCCGCGTGGGCGCAGAACGCGAGCGTCCGGGCGGCGGTTGCCCACCGCGCTTGGATTGCCGCGCCCATGTTCGGATCGTCGTCACGTGGCGCGGCAATCCACAGCGCTCACAGGCGCTGCCACTAAGATTTCTCTTCGAGAGGGGAAGAAGAAGCACGAGCGAGCGGAGCGACTCGCGCTCTGGATCTGATCCCGAAAATATCTCCGTTGGTAGTGGCGCTGTGAGCGCTGTGGATTGCCGCGCCATGTGGTCGATGTCGATCGTGTGCGCGGCAATCCAAGCGCTTGCGGGTAACCGCCGCCCGGACGCTCGCGCTCTACGCCCACGTGGGCGCGGTTATCCGCAAGCGCGGCAGCGGTCACAGCGCGGTCGTGAGAGCGCGGCGCTCGCGCTCTCAGGCGGGACCGCGCAGCAGCTCGAACATTCGCACGGCGCCCATCACGTCGACGTCTAGCTGCTCGCCGCGCACGGTGTAGCTCCATGGCGGCTCGACGAACATCGACCACAGCTTGCTGCCCCTGGCGTCCCACGCCGCGAGCTCGAGCTCGGCGGCCATGAGGATGACGTCGCCGTGCTGCTCCCAGCCGTGGAAGCCGGTGTCGGCGCCGTCCTCCGCGACTCGCCTCGGCGCGAGCAGATCGTAGACGAGCACGCGCTCGCCGGCGCCGACGAACAGCGTGTCGCCCGCGATCAGCGCGCCGACGCCGAGGCTCGCGCCGGCAGGCTCGCGGCTCTGCGCGACCACGAGAAACGGCCAAGGCTCGCCGACACGCCGCACGGTCACGCAGCACAGGCCGCGCTCTTCGAGCGCGATCTCGTCCACGAGTCGCGCGTGCGCCCTGAGGCGGTCGTAGATCGAGGGCAGCCCGTCGGTCCAGCCGACCACGTACTGCCCGCACGCGATCTCGAACGCCATCACGCCGCGACGAGCTTCACCGCGCGCGCGAGCAGGTACACCGCGTACAGCATCAGCGCGATGCCGACCGCGCGCGGGATCCACGCCGCCTTCTCGCCGAGCACGTGCTTGCCCTTCTGCGTCAGGTACGCGACGAGCGAGAACCAGCCGAAGCTGCCGGTGAACACGCCGAGCGCGCAGATGATGCCCTCGACGGTGGTCGGGGTCTCGGACGTCACCTCGGAGATCGCCGAGCCCATGATGACGACCCACGTGACGATCGCGGCAGGGTTCAGCACGATGAGCGCGACGCCGACGGTGTAGCCGCCCCACAGCTCCTTCGTGGTGTCCTTCGCGGGCGGCGTCGACGGATCGGTCGGATGTGCCGGCGCGACCGGCTGGCTCCGCGCGGTGAGAAAGCCGTAGACGAGCAGCACGATCCCGCTCACCGCGTAGAGCACGGTGACGACCGACGGGTACGTGCGCAGCACGGGCGTCACGCCGAGCACGCCGAGCCCCGAGTACAGACAGTCCGCCGTCGCGCCGCCGAGGCCGGTCGCGATCGCGCGGCGCAGCGTGTGGCGGTACGCGGCATCGATCACGGCGACGTTGACCGGCCCGATCGGCACGCCGGTGAGCGCACCGGCGAGGACGCCGATCACGAAGAACATCACCACGATTGCACACCCGGGCCAGGCTCGAGTCCCCGTGCTATAGCAGCCCTGTGACCCGGCCTGCTAGCGTGACTTGGCTCGGCCACGCCACCGCGGTCGCGGAGCTGGCCAGCGCGCGGCTGCTGTTCGACCCGTTCGGGCGCCGGCGGGCGCGCAAAGCTGGCGCGGTCGACGCCGTGCTGATCACGCACAGCCACGTCGATCACCTGAACCGGTGGAGCCTCAAGGCGGTGCCGAGACACGCGCAGCTGGTCGTACCGCGCGGCGCGAACGAGATCGTCGCCGACCTCGGCTTCTCGAAGGTCACCGAGATGACCGCAGGCGACCAGCTCGAGATCAACGGCGCCCAGATCTCCGCGGTCGCCACGCGCCACGACTTCGGCCGCTGGCGCAAGCGCGACCTGCCCGAGGCGGTCGGCTACGTCGTCGCGGGCAGCGGCATCACGCTGCATCACGCCGGCGACGTCGACTTCTCCGATCACGCGATCTTCGACGACATCGGCAAGCGGTTCTCGATCGACGCCGCGCTGCTGCCGATCGGCGGCATGTTCCCGGTCTGGTACTACCGGCGGCGCCGTCACTGGCTCGACCGCGGCATCCACATCGATCCCGACTGCGCGCTCGACATCTACGAGCGCCTCGGCGCGCGCCAGATGGTGCCGGTCCACTGGGGCACGCTGCACCTGCGGATGGGGCTGCCGAGCATGCCGCGGCGGCGGCTCGCGAAGGTCGCCAGCGTGCGCGACGTCGCCGGCGTGAAGATCCTCGGCCACGGCGATGCGCTCGAGCTCACCCGAGGTGATGCCCGAGATGATGATAGAGCACGCCGATGACGCCGACCGCGCCGATCACCATGCCCATCGCATAGCCGAAGCGCTTGTCGCCGACCACGGGGTCGGAACCGTCCGCGCGGCGCAGCCGCACCAGCTTGATCGC
Organism: Acidobacteriota bacterium; assembly: GCA_050257515.1. Taxonomy (GTDB): domain Bacteria; phylum Myxococcota_A; class Polyangia; order Haliangiales; family Haliangiaceae; genus JABFXX01. The sequence continues at coordinate 9,242 of JBLMXA010000947.1, forward strand.
ATCCCACACGAACCAGACGCCGGCCACGATGCCGGTGAGCCCGCTGAGGAACCAGTCGAAGGCGGTCGCCGACAGGATCGTCGCGCTCATACCGGATCCACCAGCATGCGCTTGGCGTCGTGCGCGACGATGACCGTCACGATCGGCACGAACATCCAGTAGAAGAACGTCACCTCGTAGCCGCTCGTCGCGAAGCCGACCAGGTACGCCGTGTACGCGACGAGCCGCTCCATCGCGTAGGACTTGTAGTTGGTCGCGCGGCCGGCGCGCTTGACGTATACGGCGCGCATGCCGGTGTTCGCGACGCCGAGCGCGAGGATCGCGACGACCGGCACGACTGGCGCCCAGCCATAGGCGACGCACACGATCAGGCCGAAGCTGTAACAGACGCCGTCGGTGATCGCGTCGAACAGCTCGCCGAACGTGCTGCGGCAGTCGAACACTCTCGCCACGAGCCCGTCGAGCTTGTCGAGCAGGCCGCAGATGATGACCAGCAAGGTCGCCCACTGGCGATAGCCGTGGTCGATCGCCCAGAACAGTGGCGGCAGCGTGAGGAACCGCGACGCGGTGACCGCGTTCGCCGGGTTCAGCCGTGACACGGTCCGGGTCGCCTTGGTGTCCGAGGGCGGCGTCATCGCGAGCGCGATCTCCGACATCAGCCGGCCTCGGCGTTGTCGTCTTCCGTGACGAGCCCGGGATCGACGAAGCGATAGCGCTTCCACGCGAACCGCACGCGCTGGAGCAGCGACACGTGGCTCATGATCGCGACCGCCCAGCAGCCGGCGAGCAGCGGGCGCGGATCGTGGAGCAGCGCGGTGAAGAACACGCCGAAGCCGTAGTAGATGAGGAACTCGGCCGAGCCGAACAGGCCGACGACATCGACGGGATGGCCGATCTTGCCCTGCTTGCGCCAGATGTCCTGCTGGCTCTCGGCATAGATCGACAGCTTGATGATCACGTTCGTCAGCGAGCCGGTGATGCCGAAGCCGAGCACGATCAGCACGTGCGGGTAGTCGAACGACAGGTTCAGGCAGCCGCCGGCGTACATGATGCCGAGCACCCAGCGGTCGCAGACGTCGTCCATCACCGCGCCGAACGTCGAGCGCTGGTTGAAGTTGCGCGCCTTGAAGCCGTCGACGTGATCGACGAGGCCGCGCACGAGCAACAGCGCGAGCCCCGGCCACCACCAGCCGTTGTAGAACACCCACCCGCCGACCAGGCCCATGACCGCGCCGAGCGCGGTCCACGCGTTGGCGTGGAGCGGGAGCTTCGCGAGTGCGTTGACGACCGGGTGCAGCACCCGGTCGGCGTACTTGCGGATCGCGAACAGATTCATGCCGGCGCCGACTCTATCCGAAACTCGATCGATCTACGCGTCAAGTTTGCGAACGGACGGCGTGTAAGGTCTTACGCAGCGCGGCGAGGAAGTCGTCGATTTGCTTGGAGGAGATCGACAGCGGCGGCTGCAGGCGAAGCACGTTCCCGTGCATGCCCGAGACCGTGATCAGCATGCCGAGGGCGTGCAGGCCGTCCTTGACCTTGCCGACGTCGGCTTTGCCGAGGAGCTCGCGCGTGTCGCGGTTCTTGACCAGCTCGATGCCGCCGAGCAGGCCGGTGAACCGGACGTCGCCGATCCACGGATCGTCGAGTGCCCACGCGGCCTCGGTGAAGTAGCGGCCCATCTTCGCCGCGTTGTCGACGAGCTTCTCGCTGTCGAGGACGTCGATCAGCGCGAGGCCCGCGGCCGCCGACACGGCGTTGCCACCGGACGTCGGCGTGGTGCCGCCGAAGAAGCTCTTGCACACGGTGTCGGACGCGAGCGTCGCGGCGAGCGAGCCGACGCCGCCCGACAGGCCCTTGCCGCCGGTCATGATCTCGGGCTCGAGCCCGTAGTGATCGATCGCGAACATCTTGCCGGTGCGGCCCAGGCCGGTCTGCACCTCGTCGGCGATCAGCAGGATGCCGCGCGACTTGCGGATGCGATCGAGGCGGTCCCACCACTTCTGCGGCGGAGCGAGCCCGCCCACCGCCTGGATCGGCTCGGCGATCACCGCGGCGGTCTTCGGCCGCGCGTCGAGCTGCGCCTCGACGCCGTCGAGGCACTCGACGTTGCATGTCTCGGGCTTCTTGCCCTTCGGGCAGCGGTAGCAGTACGCGCACGGGATCGCGTAGTTCTCCTTGCCCATCGGCTTGCCGGCGCTCTCGCGGTACTTCTCGCTCGACGTCACCTCGAGCGAGCCGAGCGTCAGGCCGTGGTAGCCGTTCTCGAGGTACGCGACGTCGGGCTTCTTCGTGTACTGGCGCGCCGCCTTGAGCGCGAACTCGTTGGCCTCGCTGCCGCCGGTCGAGAAGAACACCTTGTGGACCGACCTGGGGCCGAGCGTGACGAGCCGCTGGGCCAGCCTGATCGCGGGGATCGAGCCGTGCTTGCCCGAGACCTGCAGCACCTGGCTCATCTGCCGCGTCGCCGCCTCCGCGATCTTCGCGTGGCAGTGGCCGGCGTTGTTGACGAAGTACCCGGCGGTGAGGTCGAGGTACTCCTTGCCGTGGATGTCCGTGACCGTGCAGCCACTCGCCTTCGCGACGATCACCGGCTCGCCCGCGGGATTGGCCCAGGGGCGCATCACGTACTTCTGGTCGGCGGCTTCGAGCGCTTCGGGAGTATCGAGGTCGTCGCTCACGTGCGTCCCGAGGTATCTCACGCCCCGATCCGTTGTCAAACACCGGGTTGGAAACGTCCGTGTTCCCGGTCCCATACACGGAAGCTGTCGCTCCGGATAACTCCCGAGTCGATCTCGTAGATGCGGTAGCGCGCGGTGCGCGCCGGATCGTCGTGCTCGTACGTCCCCGAGGCCACGCCGCGTACGGTGATCGGGCCTCGCGGGCCGGCGAGCGTCTCGGTCATGCAGCGGTGCTCGTGGCCGTGCACGATCAGCTCGGCGCCGGCCTCGGCGATCACCTTCGCGAAGTCCTCGTGATCGTGGAGCCCGCGGATCGCGTTCTTCGCGCGGCGGCCGGCCGGCGGATGGTGGATCGCGACGACGCGGGCCTTGCCGGCGAGCCGGGGATCGACGAGCACGCGGCGGAGGCGCGCGAGCTGCTCCTTGCCGACGTAGCCGTACGCCGAGAACCACGCGGTCGCGCGCGACGTGGTGACGCCGATCAGCGCGAGCTCGCCGCGGACCCGCACGATCGGCCAGCGCTCGCCGCCCGCGTGATCCCAGCCGGGATCGCTCCGGTGGTACTCGTCGAAGATGTGGGCGAAGTGCTCGATGCCCTCGGGGACGTAGGCGTCGTGGTTGCCGGGGATCACGGTGACGTGCTCCGGACCGCCGGCGAGCCGGTCGAACCTGCCGCGCGCGAACCGGAACTCCTGCTCGAGCGCGAGGTTCGTGACGTCGCCGGTGCACAGCACGTGCTCGACGCCCTGCGCGTTGAGATCCTCGATCATCTGGTCGAACGCCGCGACGTGGTAGTGGCGGCTGCGGTTCGTCAGCAGGTTCGCGGCGCCGATCCAGCGCTTGTTCGCGAGATCGAGCAGCCGCGCACCGTCGTGCGACAGCAGGTGAAGGTCGGAGCAATGCGCCAGGCGCACCAGCGTTTCCTAGCACGACGACTGGTTCGCCGCTGGGACCCGATCGCATACTGCGCGGCATGAGGGAGATCGCCAGCGCGGCGACGACGACCGTGACGCGGCTGTTCGCGGCGCGCGCCCGCGTCGCGCCCGCGCGGCCGGCGGTCGTCGACGGCGCCCGGCGCGTCAGCTACGGCGAGCTCGCCGACCGCGTCGCGCGGCTCGCCGGCGTGCTCGCGGACCGCGGCGTCGGGGCGGGCGACCGCGTCGCGGTGCTCGCCGAGAACCGGCTCGAGATCCTCGAGCTGTTGCTCGCGGCTGGCTCGCTCGGCGCGATCGTCGCGTGCCAGAGCTGGCGGCTCGCGCCGCCCGAGCTCGCCCATTGCATCGCGCTCGTCGAGCCGACGCTCACCGTCGTGTCGCCGCGGCTTCGCGCGCGGGTCGACGGCGACGCGCTCGTGCTCGGCGAGCCGTACGAGCGCGCGCTCGCCGCCGCCTCGCCGATCGCGCCGCGCGAGCTCGATCCCGAGTCGCCGCTCGTCATCCTCTACACGAGCGGCACGACCGGGCGGCCCAAGGGCGCGGTGATCAGCCACCGCGCGCAGATCGTCCGCAACCTCGTCACCCGCGCCGAGTTCGGCATCGCCGTCGACGACACGTTCGTCGCGTGGTCGCCGCTCTATCACATGGGCGCGGTCGACAACTCGCTCGGCACGCTGATGGCGGGCGGCACGGTGTTCGTCGTCGACGGGTTCGACGCCGCGCGGCTCGCCGAGATCGTCGCGCACGAGCCGCTCGGCTGGCTGCTGCTCATGCCCGGGATGGTCGGCCGGTTCGCGCAGGCGCTCGCCGGCGCGGAGGTCCGCGGCGTCAAGGTGTGCGGCGTGATGGCCGACCTCGTGCCGCCGCACGAGATCGCCGAGGTCACGCGCGTGCTCGGCGCCCCGTACGCCAACACGTTCGGCGCGACCGAGACCGGCTGCCCGCCGTGCTCGTCGAGCTTGCTGCCGATCGGCGTCCCGCCCGCGACGCTGTCCAAGCAGCAGAGCCCGTTCTGCGAGGTGCGGCTCGTCGGGTCGGACGATCGCGACGTGCCGCCCGGCACGCCCGGCGAGCTCGCGATGCGCGGGCCGACGCTGTTCTCCGGCTACTGGCGCGCCGACGAGGTCAACGCGCACGACTTCCGCGGCGGCTGGTTCCACATGGGCGACGTGTTCGTGCGCAACGCCGACGGCACGCTCGACTTCGTCGACCGCGTGAAGTACCTCATCAAGACCGGCGGCGAGAACGTCTACCCCGCCGAGATCGAGCGCGCGATCCTCGCCGACCCGCGCGTCGCCGAGTGCGCGGTCGTCCGCGCGCCGGACGAGCGGTGGGGCG
>JBLMXA010000948.1:0-3241 GCA_050257515.1 Acidobacteriota bacterium
GGCGACCGACGTGTGGGTCGTGGGCAGCAACACGCAGGCCGCCGGCAACATCACCGCGCACTGGAACGGCACCACGTGGACCGCGTATGCCGACACCCTGTTCTACTCGCCGCTCGCGATCCTGCCGCTCGCCGACAACGACGTGTGGGTCGCGTACAACGGCAGCGGCAACGCGCGCCACTACGACGGCATCCGGTGGACGTATGTACAGAACGTCGCCGTACCCGGCGTGTCGTTCGGCTCGCTCCTCGCGACGCCGAGCGAGCTCGTCGCGATCTCGTTCGACGGCGTCGCGTACCGGTTCTCCGGCCAGGTCTACGCGCAGCTCGCCGCCGACACCGGCAACGTCGACGCCGTCGGCGTGCTGTGGAGCGACGCGCCGGACGACGTCTACGTCGGCGACGGCTCCGGCAGCGTGCTGCACTTCGACGGCCAGAAGTGGACGACGACCGCGGTCGCGAGCGGCGCGATCGTCGCGCTGTGGGGCACGCGCGGCGACGACGTGTGGGCGGTCGCGCGCGTCGCGACGAACGCGTCGCCGGTGTTTCACTACGACGGCGTCGGCTGGACGAACCCGCCGGGCATCACCAGCGCGGCGAGCGCCGTGTGGGGCAGCGCGAAGGACGACGTGTGGTTCCTCGGCAGCTTCGGCGTCTACCACTACGATGGTTCGAGCATCACGGCGTCGCTCGCGATCGCCGGCGAGAAGATCAGCGGGACCGGCCCCGACGACGTGTGGGTCACCGGCGGCAGCGTTACCGCCGGCGGCGCCGCGTACCACTCGGACGGCGCCGCGTGGAGCGCGCCGACGCAGCTCGCGCACCACGTCAACGCGCTCGTCGCCGTCGCGCCGAACGACGTGTTCGCGTCGGGCGACGGCAGCCACGTCATGCACTACGACGGCACGACGTGGAGCGACACGCAGCTGCTCGTGTTCGATCCGCTGACGAACGCATCGGCGAGCGCGCCCGACGACGTCTACGTCGCCTCGGCGACGACGATCTTCCAGTTCGACGGCTCGCGGTGGGCGCGCGTGCGTTCGCCTTCGGACTCCGCCCTCGGCGGCGAAACGCTCGCCGCTCTGAGCGCGCACCGCGGCTGGATCGACCTGCTCTACACGAGCGCCACGAACACCCAGCAGGTCCGCAAGCTCGTGCGCACGCGCCCCTGGAACTGTCGCGCGAGCGAGACCGACTGCGACGACGGCGTCGACGACGACTGCGACGGCATGGTCGATCACCTCGATCCGGACTGTCCCTAGAACCGGCCGGACGCCGACACGAACGCGCCGCCGGGCCGCGGCGAGACGTCGATGCGGCCGAGGTGCTCGCTCGCCGGATACAGCGTGCGGCCGCGGTTGAGATAGAGCAGCACGCCGCCGGTCGCGAGCGCCGCGGCGCCCGCGGCCATCACGCCGATGCCGAGCTCGCTCTCGTGCTCCGCGCGCGTCTTCTGCGCGGCCACGCTCGCCGGCACCGGATGGCTCGCATCGCAGCCGACATCGAGGCACGCGGTGACGAGCGCGCGGTCGTAGTCGGTCATGTCGCGCGATGCCTGATAGTCGATCAGCGCGCCGATGCCGGCGACCGCGACCCCGCCGCCGACGACGAGCCACGGCACCCAGCCGGACCACCGGTGCACGACCTTGCCGACGCTGGCGAGCGGCTGCAGCGCGACCGACACGTCCTCGTGCTTGCCGCCGACCACGACGACCTGGATCGTCTGCGTGAGAAAGCCCTCGCGCGTGCCGACCACCTGGTGCGCGCCGGGCGCGAGCCTGCGCTGCTGCGTGCCGGGACACGCGACGAGCGGCTGGCCATCGAGCGACACGTGCACGCCGGCCTGCGCGCAGCGCACCTCGATGTGGCCGATCTCGTTCGCGAGCAGCTTCTGGTACGCGAGCGCCTCGGCGTACACCGCTTCCTCGAGCGGCTTCGAGCCGTACTTCAGCGTGCGCTCGAGCTCGTCGTAGGCGTCGAGAGGCCGATCGAGCTGGATCAGGCAGCGCACGACGTTGAAGCGGATCGCCGGGTGGTCCCACACCGCGATCGCCTTGCGATAGCGATCGAGCGCGGCGACGTAGTCGTGCTCGACGAACCGCGCGTTGCCCTCGTCGAGCAGCGCCTTCGCGGACGCCTTCTGCGCGTCGGTCACGCCGACTGCCCACGGCGGCGGCTCGTCGGCGAGCGCCGGTGTCGCCGCGGCGACCACCAGCGCCAGTGCACGGACCACCCCACGCATGCCCGTCCATTGTCGCACGACACGCGTGCTACGATGGTCGATGGTGACGGCCAAGACGAGGGTGGGGACGCCGGTGCCGGCGCAGCGCACACCGTCCGCGCCGGTCACGCGGTCCGTCGCCGACGAGCTGTACCCCGGCCTGCGCATCCACCAGTACGAGCTGATCCGCGAGCTCGGGCGCGGCGGCATGGGGATCGTCTACGCCGCGCGCGACACGAAGCTCGGCCGCCGCGTCGCGGTGAAGTTCCTGCTCGATCGCAACCGCGACGTCGCCGACCGCTTCCTCACGGAGGCGCGCGCGACCGCGCAGTGCAACCACGACAACATCGTGATCGTTCACGAGGTCGACGAGCACGCGGGCACGCCGTACATGGTGCTCGAGTTCCTCGAGGGCCACACGCTGCGCGAGGTGATGGGGCCGTTCCAGGCGAGCCGGCGGCTGCCGGGCTCGCGCGTCGTCGAGATCGGGCTGCAGATCGCGCGGGCGCTCTCGCGCGCGCACGAGCGCGGCATCGTCCACCGCGATCTCAAGCCCGAGAACGTGTTCCTGACCTCGGCGGGGCAGATCAAGGTGCTCGACTTCGGCATCGCGAAGCCGCTGAACCTCGTCGAGCGTGCGCCCGACATCGAGCGCGTCGCCACGGCGAACCTGCAGCTGACGCGCGCCGGCGCGCTCGTCGGCACGCTGCCGTACATGTCGCTCGAGCAGCTCGGCGTCGGCGAGCTCGGCCCGCGCGCCGACGTGTGGGCGCTCGGCATCATGCTGTTCGAGATGCTCGCCGGGCATCACCCGCTGCCGGGCGAATCGCTCGCGCCGACGGCGCTGATCGCGCACCTCGCCGGCGACGCGCCGATGCCCGCGATCGCGGACGCGGCACCCGGCGTGCCCGAGCCGCTCGCGCGGCTCGTCGAGCGCTGCCTGCGCAAGGACTACCGCGAGCGGCCGAGCGCCGCGGATCTCGTCCGCCGGTTCGAGGCGATCCAGCCGGGTCGCGCGGCG
>JBLMXA010000949.1:0-2746 GCA_050257515.1 Acidobacteriota bacterium
ATCGCGACCGCCGCATGGGGCCGCCGCCGCGCGCGCGATCGCGCCGCCGCGCTGCTCGCCGAGCTGCCGGTGACGCCGACCGCGATCGACCGGCTCGTCGACGCCGAGCTCGACGCGCTCGAGCAGACCGCCGCGGCGCTCGCGGTGATGACCCAGCCCGGCGACGAGCTGATCGCGCGCCGGCTCGACGAGCGGCTCCGCGAGATCGCGCACACCGTGCTGCTGCTCGTCGCGGCGCGCCGGCGGTCGCGCGCGATCGCGCGTGCCGCGGCCGCGTGGCGGCACGCGCGCGGCGGGCTCGAGCGCGCGCGCACGCTCGCGGTGATCGAGGCGGCGCTGCCGCGGTCGCTGGTCGGCCGCCACGTCGAGGCCGTCGACGAGCTGACGCCTGCCGATCGCGCCGCTCACCTCGCGCGTGCCGGCGCCGAGCTGCCCGCGCGCGAGGCCGTCGTGCGCGCCGAGCTCGCCGGCCGCGACCGGCTCGCCCGCGCGCTCGTGCTGCACGCGCTCGGCGCCGCCGGCCGCAGCGCGCATCGCGACACGATCGCGCGCGCGGCGCACGCCGAGGCGCTCGCGACGAGCCCCGCCGAGCTGTTGCGCCGCCTCGCCGAGGCGGTGGACGATCCGATCGAGGAAGGAGCCGACATGCCGAGTCGCGTCGAGACGCTGATCGCCCTGGGCCGCGTGCCGCTGCTCGCCTCGCTGACCACCCGCCAGCTCGCCGACGTCGCCGAGCGCGCGCGATGGGCCACCGCCCGCACGGGCGACGTCGTCGTCACCGCCGGCGATCCGATCGACGCGCTGATCGTCGTCGAGGACGGCGAGCTCCAGCTCGGCGACCGGCTGATCGGCAAGGGCGAGGTCGTCGACGAGCTCGCGTGCGTCGCGCCCGCGGCCGCGCCCGCCGACCTCGTCGTGCGCACCTCCGCGCGCGTGATCCGCCTCGAGCGCGTCGACTTCGAGGAGCTCGTCGACGACGTGCCCGGCCTCGCCTCGGCGGTGTGCCGCGCGCTCGGCGAGCGCGCCCGCCGAGCCGAGGACGCGCACTACCGCTCGCCGCTGGCGAGCCGCACCTGAGGATTGGCCGCCAAGACGCCATGCACGCCAAGACAGACGCCAAGGCAGACGCCAAGGCACACGCCAAGACACACGCCAAGACGATCTTGGCGCGCGCAGCGCGCGCGAAAGGTCATCTTGGCGTCTGTCTTGGCGACGTGGCGCCTTGGCGGCTAGATCTGCTTCTTCGCCGTGCCCTTCGCGGGCTTGGCCGTGTCGGGCTTCGCGGGCTTCGTCGCGTCGGGCTTCGCCGGCTTCGCGGCCGGCTTGGCTGGCTTGGCGGCGTCGGCCTTCACCGGCTTGCCGGTCTTGTCGTCGACCTTCGTGCCGGGCGGCAGCGCGCCCTTCTCGGGCTTGCCGGGCTTCCCGGGCTTCTCCGGCTTGCCGGGCTTCTCGGGCTTGCCGGGCTTCTCCGGCTCCTTGATGGCGGGGGCAGGGGCGGGGGCCGCGGGCTGCAGCCGTCGCTGGCACGCCTGGATGTCGGCGACCTTCTGCGCCTGGATGATGCAGTCGCGGATGTCCGCGGGCCAGCTCTGTGCCGTGCACGCCTCTTCGGTGCGGCGCACGATCTGGGCGCGCTCGGCCTCGAGCGTCGCCTTCTGCTGCGCGTCGCGCGCCTCGGCGATCAGCACGTCGGCGACACGCACGCCGGCGGCCTGACACGGGCTGTTCGGCGCCGCGATCGCGGGAGCCGCGGAGCCGGCGGCGACCGCGGGCGCCGGAGCGGGCGCGGCCGCGGGAGCGCGAGCCGGAGCCGGCGCCTGCTGCTTGGGAGCGGGCTGGAGCTCGCACGCGGCGAGCAAGCCAAGGAAGCCGATCGACAGGAGTGCCTTCATCACGACCCCACGTACGGACGAGCTTGCACGATCCAGAAGTCCTCGCCCTCGAGGACCCACTCGACGTCGAGCGGATGGCCGTGCGTGAACACCGGGATGAACTTCTGCACCATCGTGCACAGCTTCTTCGCACGTTCTTCGCTCAGGATCACGCCCGCATTGGGATCGACGGGGATCTCCTTGGTGCCGCCCTTGTCGTCGAACACGAGCCGGATCGGATCGTCGGTGCGCGAGATGATCTTCGTGCCGTCGTTCGTCGGGTCGAAGATCACCTGCTCGGGCGATTTCTGACCCTGGACGACGCGCTCGCCGAGCCCCCACTTCGCATTGATCGTGAAGCCGTTCTCGTCGGTCGTGTCCCACAGGTTCTTCGTCACCAGCACGCCCGCGGCGGTCGCGTCGATGCCGATCTGGACGAGCACGCCCATGTAGACCTGCTTGTGAGCGATGCCGAACGCCTCGCGCTCGTCCACCGCGCGCAGGTTCCAGATCGACGCCCACACGTACTTCAAGGCCTCGCCGAGCTGCTTCTTGCCGACCACGTTGCCGACCGTGTCGTAGAGGCCGGCGCCGTTGAACCCGGGCAGATCCTCGGAGTTCGACGAGCTGCGCACGAACACGCCCTTGCCGCCGAGCGAGAGATGGACGCGCTTGTAGATCGCGTCGAGCGTCGCCTGATCGATCGGCGCGTCCATGATCGCCTTGCGCATCTGCTCGAGCGCGGTCTTGCGCCACACCGGATCCTTCCACTGGGGATCGGCGAGCATCGCGTCGATCTTCTTGTCGAGCCCGTTCTGCTTGAGGTGCTGCGCGTAGTAGTAGAACGGCACGCCGAAGCCCATCGGCACGCGCAC
>JBLMXA010000950.1:0-11636 GCA_050257515.1 Acidobacteriota bacterium
CTTCTCGTCCCACAGCGCGGGGATGTCGTCGACCTCGATGTCGCCCTCGACGAGCGGCCGCGCGATCTCGGAGCGCCGGATCACGTGCGCGGGATACGTGACCACGTCGGCGTCGACGCGGATGTAGTCGGGCCGCACGCGCGTGTAGAGCGCGAACAGATTCTCCGGCTCGAACGCGGGCTGCGCGCCGAGGTACTCGCGGAGCAGCGGTGCGAGCAGCTGCATGAACGCGCGGCTGCGCCCGAGCTGCATCTCGAACGACAGGCTCTGGCTCTCGTGGATCGCCATCGAGCGCGCCTCCGACACCGGCTGGCCGAGCCACGCGCGCGGGCGGTGCTGCTCGTAGCGGCCGTGACCGGTCTCGTGGATCGTGCCCATCAGGCTCTTGTCGAACTCGTCCTCGCTGTAGCGCGTGGTGAGCCGCACGTCCTCGGGCACGCCGCCGGTGAACGGGTGCGTGCTGACGTCGAGGCGGCCGCCGTCGAAGTCGAAGCCGAGCAGCTTCATCACGCGCTCGCACAGCGCCTTCTGCGCCGCGATCGAGAACGGCCCCTTCGCGCCGATCACGGTGTCCTTCGCCTGGCGCTCGCGTACCTTGCGGATCAGCTCGGGCAGCCACGCCTTGACCGCGCCGAACACCTGGTCGACGACGGCGCTGCGCATGCCGGGCTCGAAGCGATCCATCAGCGCGTCGTACTTCGAGAGGCCGAGCTTGTCGGAGAGCAGCGCCGCCTGCGCGCGCGTCAGCCGCACCACATCCTTCAGGTTGACCGCGAAGCCGGCCCAGTCGTTGGCCGGCCGCTGCGATCGCCACGCGTGCTCGCAGCGCGCGCCCGCCATCGTCGCCTCGTGGACGAGCTCGTCGGGCAGGGCGGTCGCGTTGCGATACACGCGCTGCATCTCGCGCAGGTTCGCGCGCGCGAGCTCGTCGAGCGGCTCTCGCGCGGCGGCCTGCAACGCCGGCGCGAGCTCGGGCGCGGTGCGCAGGCGGTGGAGGTGCGCAGCGAGCTCGCCCATCGCGGCGGAGCGCGCGCCGTTGCCGCCGGGAGGCATGTACGTCGCGTGATCCCAGGCGGTGATCGCCTGCAGGTGCTCGAACCGGTACATGCGCAGGAACGCGGCGGTCAGCTGGTCGTAGCTCGGGTGCGCGGTCACGCCGCGACGCTACCCCAGATCACGCGTAGTTCACGAAGTGGCAAACCTCGCCCGCGCCTGACGCGCGAGGTCTGACACGCGCCGGCCAAGTGCTCGGAATCAGATGCTTGCAGGCATGGTCCGACCATTGCTCGATAACGCCGGCATGAACAAGCTCGCCGTCGCTTTCGTGCTCGCCGCTGTCACCGGTGGAACCGCGGTCGCCGAGCCCGTGCTCTCGCCGCCGTCGCTCACCGAGCCGGCGCCGGCGCCGGTGAAGCAGACCGAGTGGTACGGCTGGCAGATCCTCGCGGCCGACGGCGCGACGTTCGCGCTCGCCGCAGGGACCGAGCACGGCGAGATCGCGTTCGGCTGGATCGGCACCGGCGCGGCGATCCACGCCGCTCACCACAACTACACGCGGTCGCTGCTGAGCGTGGGCCTGCGCGTCGGCCTGCCGATCCTCGGCGCGTCGGTCGGCGCGGCGAACTCGCAGGGCTGCACCGGCGACCTGTGCGGGCTCGGCGACGTGCTGGTCGGCGGCATGGTCGGCATGGGCGCGGCCGAGATCGCCGATCTCGTGCTGGCGACCGACGAGCGCGAGGTCGCGCCGGTGCCCACGCGCAGCTGGACGCCGGTCGCGTCGGTCCGCCACTCGGGCGCGACGTTCGGCATCGCGGCGCGGTTCTGAGGCACGCGGCCCGCGGTCTGCTAGAACCGCTGCGTGCGCCGGTTCTGGCGACGTCTCGTCATCATCCTCGCGATCCTCGGCTCGGCGCACGCCTACATCTGGTGGCGCCTCGTCGCGGAGCCGCGGTGGCCGGCGCCGATCTCGATCGTCGCGACGATCGTCGTGTTCGCGCTCGCACCGAGCCTGCCGGCCACGATCTTCCTCGTGCGCCGGTTCTCTCGCGCGCAGGCCAAGCCCGTGCTGTGGATCGCGTACACGTGGTTCGGCTGCGCCGTGTACCTGCTGCTCGGCGCCGCCGCGGCGCACGTCGCGTCGGCGGCCGGCGCGGCCCCGCGCACCGCGGCCACCGCGGCGCTCGCCGCCACCCTGCTGACGATCGCGTACGGGCTCGTCCACGCGCGACAGGCCCCGACCGTGCGGCGCGCGAGCGTGCCGCTCGCGAAGCTGCCCGCGTCCGCCGACGGCTACACGATCGTGCAGCTCACCGACGTCCACGTCGGCTGGACGCTCGGCTCGCGGTTCGTCGAGGACGTCGTCGCGCGGGTCAACGCGCTCGCGCCGGATCTGATCGTGCTCACCGGCGATCTCGTCGACGGCTCGGTGCGCGAGCTCGCGCCGCACGTCGCGCCGCTCGCGGGCCTGCGCGCGAAGGACGGCGTGTTCGCGGTCACCGGCAATCACGAGTACTACTGGAACGTCGACGAGTGGCTCGCGCACCTCAGCTCGCTCGGCATCCGCTTCCTGCGCAACCAGCGCGTGACGATCCGCGGCGCGATCGAGCTCGCCGGCACCGACGACGTCACCAGCGAGGCGATGGCCGAGGGTCACGGCGAGGACCTCGCGCGCGCCGCCGAGGGCCGCGATCCGGCGCTGCCGCTCGTGCTGCTCGCCCACCACCCGCGCTCGATCGCTGGAGCGGTCGCGGCCGGCGTCGATCTCCAGCTCTCGGGTCACACGCACGGCGGTCAGCTGCTCCCGCTCGGCTGGCTCGCGCGGCTGTTCGAGCCGCACGTGGCCGGGCTCGCGCGGATCGGCCGCGCGTGGCTGTACGTCAGCGAGGGCACGGGGTTCTGGGGCCCGCCGATGCGCGTCGGCACGTCGTGCGAGATCGCGGCGATCACGCTGCGCGCTGCGGACCGCTGACCTGGCCACACCACCAGCCGGCAGTCGCCGGCGCGCGGTGCGGCGCACACGTCGTGCAAGGCCCTGCACGTCGTGCGGCACGCTGCCACGCTGGGCGAGGGCATGCAGGTTGCTCGGGCAAGCCGGCCATGCGGGTCGTCTGGATCGCGTGCTTGCTCGCCGGCTGCGCCGCGGAGGCGCCCGCGGCCGACGCTCCGCCGCTGCCGATCGACACGGTGTGGGCCGCCAGCCTGCACGCCGGCGATCTGATCGCGCTCGTGCCGGGAACCGGCGCGTACGACTTCCTCGCGGCGACGATCGAGCCGCTCGGTCCCGATCCGGTCGTCGACGTGCGCGCGATCGCGAAGGTCGCCGACGACGCGATCGTGTTCGAGCAGGCGATCGCCGCCGCGCACCGCGCGGGAATCTCCGATGCCGACCTCGAGGCCGGCGCGGTGACGTTCGGCCTGTGGGGCGCGGGGTTCACGTCGCAGGGCGGCTTCGAGTACGTCAGCTACGAGGGCCTGCGCATCCACGTCGCGATCCTCGGCGGCGAGAACACGTGCGCGACCGGCCTGGTGCTCGAGAACCTCGTCAACTACACGAGCGGCAACGCGCGCCGCGACGCGACCGATCTCTACGCCCGCGTGCAGGCGTGGCTCGCCGCCCACCCGTCGCCGGGCGCACCGCGCGACGTGATCGTCGCGTCGCACAGCTGGGGCGGCGCGGTCGCCGAGTACCTCGCGCGCGAGCTGCCCTCGATCGAGGCCGCGGGAGGCCCGCTCGCCGATGGCGGCGGCGTCGCGCCGATGCGCTTCACGATCGCGGCGGGCGTGCCCGCGATGATCGCGAACTACGCGCTCGCAGGTCCCGGCCTGCGCGACGTCAGCGAGGGCAGGCTCTACGAGGTCGATCGTCCCGACGACCCGGTGCACGCGCTGGATCCGTCGGGCAACCCGAACGGCCACCAGTACGACATCGTCGTCGGCGACACGTTCCTCGGCTCGTACGGCGTGACGACGACCGAGCTCGCCTGCGCGGGCGTGCCCGGCCCATGCGGCGCGCATTAAGTGCCGATCCTCGGTGCCAATCGTTTGACTACAAAGTATATTGTCGTGCGTGGATTGGATCCCCGAACCGTTGCGCGCGATCGGCCCCTGCGGCGTTGCCTGGTGGCAGTGGATGGCGCTCGTCGCCAGTTGCTTGTTTTCGCTCGGCGCCGGCCGCATCGGCGCTGCGATCTTCGGCTTGATCGGGCGCCGGCTGTCGCAGCGGACGTCGACGACGGTCGACGACGAGCTGCTCGCGAAGCTGCTCGGGCCGGCGCGCCTGCTCGGGGCGCTCGCGTTTCTCCGGCTCGTCGTGCCGCTGTTGCAGCTGCCTCCGGCTCCGCTGTCGTTCGCGCTCGATGTCTTGCTCGCGGTTCTCGCCGCCACGCTCGTGTGGGGTGCGCTGCGCACGATCGATCTGCTCGCCGGGCATCTCGGCAGCGCCTCGTGGGCGAGGAGCCGGCCGTCGTCGCGCGCGTTGCTGTCGCTCCTCAGCAGGACCGCGAAGCTGATCATCATCGTCATCGCCGTGATCGGATTTCTCGGCGGGATCGGGCTTCCGGTCGGCAGTCTTCTCGCGGGACTCGGCATCGGCGGCATCGCGATCGCGTTCGGGGCCCAGAAGACCGTCAGCGACCTGTTCGGCGCGTTCGCGCTCGGCATCGATCAGCCGCTGCGCGAGGGCGATTTCGTGAAGATCGAATCCGACGTGCTCGGCACCGTCGAATCCGTGGGTCTGCGCTCGACCCGCGTCCGCACGCTGGATCGCACGCTCGTCACGCTTCCGAACGGGCGCGTCGCCGACATGCGAATCGAGACGTTCGCGGCGCGCGATCGCTGCCGGTTCGCGACGACGATCGGGCTGGTCTACGACACGAGCGCGGCGCAGATGCGCGAGGTGCTCGCCGGGTTCGAGCGCGTGCTGCGCGAGCATCCGCGGATCTGGCCGGACACCGTCAACGTGCGGTTCGCGAGCTTCGGCGCGTCGTCGCTCGACATCGAGATCATGGCGTGGTTCCAGACCGGTGACTGGGGCCAGTTCCTGATCTGCCGCCAGGAGGTGCTGCTCGCGTTCATGGATATCGTCGAGACGGCCGGGTCCTCGTTCGCGTTCCCGACCCACACGGTGCACCTGGTCCAGCAACCGGGGCGCTGATCGATCACGGGAACGCGAACACGATCGGCAGCACGATGCCGGCGGCGAGCAGGCCGAGGACCAGCGCGCGGTCGCGCTTGTACGCGAACGCCATGTAGACGCCGAAGCCGGTCGTCGTGACGAGCCCGACCGCGAGCGCGGCGAACCACAGCATCAGCGGGATCCAACGATGCGGCTGCGCGCGCCCCGCCGGTCTCGGCTGCGCCGGCGCGGCCGCATCGGCACGAGCCGGCGCCGCGGATCTCGGCGAGCTTCGCCACCCACGCCGGCGCGGGGTGGCCCGCCCGTGCAGCTGGCGATCGTGATCGTGAGGAGCGCGAACAGCTGTCCTTTGGTCATGGCGCCACTGTGCGCCTCACCTCAGGCGACCTCCGAAATCAGCCCGACATCACCCCGAACGCGTGGACATTCAAGGCGCCACGATGGACCGTTCGGACCTCGGTCACTGACAGGTGATCGTGATGCCCGTCGTCTCGTCGCCCGAGCACGTCGGCTGCGCGTTCGAGCCGCAGTCCATGTACTGCTGCGCGATCGGCAGGATGACGTCGCATCGAGGGCACGTCGAGCCGTCGCCGCCGATCGCCTTGCACGACACGCCGTACACCGGGTCGCCGACGACACAGAAGTGGGTCTCTCGATCGCATGACGTGTTGTCGGTCGGCTGGCCGCACTGGAACAGGCCCGACGTCCACTGACACGCGGGCATGCCGGCATCCGGCATGGGGGCATCGTGGCGCACGGCAGCATCGATGCGGTGCAAGACCGCGTCGGGCACCGGGGCGCTCGAGCTGCTGCACGCCGCGAGGACGATGGCGAGATACACTGGCAGGCGCGTGTGGTTCTCCATGGTGTCGCGCCTTCGCAAGCGGCACGCCAGATCACAACTCGCAGCACTTGCTGGGAGTGATCGCCAGCCACGCGGCGCCAGCGCCGGCTCGCGACGTAGCCGGTGTCGCGCCGCCGGCTACACTCCGGCGGCGAGAGTGACGCGGTGCGCGACGCCGGATCTCCGAGCGGCGCAGCTACGGACTGGCGATTGCCCGGCCCGCGCGCAGGTACGAGCCGCGGCCGGTCGGCCACAGCAGGCACGCGGTGCCCGAGCCCGGCACCGTGAACACGTCGACGCCGTGATCGAACGTCGTCACGACGATCTCGAGCTGGCCGTCGCCGTCGACGTCGGCGATCGTCGGCGCCGCGGGCACGCCGATGCCGTTGCCGTCGCTACCCTGGTTCGGCAGCACGACGTCCCACAGCAGCTCGCCGGTGTTCGCGAGCACGATCAGGTGGCCGCCGTTCGGCTGATCGGAGTACGTGCCGAACACGATCTCGGGCACGCCATCGCCGTTGAGATCGGCGACCACCGCCTCCGACGCGAATGTCTTGGCGTAGCCCTTCGCGTAGTCGTAGCGCCACAGCCGCGTGCCGTCGGGGCCGATCGCGTAGACGTAGCCGTCGTCGATCGGCGCGACGATCTCCGGCCGCGGGTCGCCGACGATGTCGACGGTCGCCGGCGCCGGGATGCCGCTCGGCGGGTAGTAATCGCCGCTCGCGCGCACCGCGGGCATGTCGGAGAACGGCAGCGTGTCGAACGCGGGTAACCTCTTCGCGGAGTCGTCGCCGGCCCCGTACGCGCCTTGCAGCACCACGAACGCGTAGCCTTGCGTCTGGTACGGCTGGTACTGCTCGGCGTTCGGGATGCCGACGACCTCGTTCTTGCCGTCGCCGTCGACGTCGGCGATGTTCGGCGGCGACGCGGTCCACTGCAGCCACATCGTCGTGTCGACACTCGGCCACGCGCCGGTCTGGTAGTGATACTGGTTGTCCTCGACCATCGGATCGCGCCAGCGGATGAACTGACCCCACCCGAGGCGCATGCCCTGGTACTGCGTCTGCCGATTCAGGTACCAGCTCGACGCGAGGATCGAGCTGCCGTCGGGCTGGAACGCGTTGATCTGGTGGTTGTCGTAGGTGACGACGATCTCGAGCTGGGGATCGTCGTCGAGGTTGCCGATGCCGACGTTCTCGCCGTAGCAGCCGTAGCCGGTGTTGCCCTGGCCGTTGAACGTCGTGTCGTCGGTCGTGTCGTAGCGAGGCCAGCCGGCGCGCGTCGAGCCGTCGGGCTCGAACACGAACACCTGCGCGCCGGTCGAGCTCGTGTTCGTCGTCGTCACCACCACCTCGAGCTTGCCGTCGCCGTCGAGATCGCTCGCGGCCATGCCGCGGACCTCGGGGCACTGCCCGCCGCTGCACGTCGACACCGGCCAGCCGGCCTTCACCGCGAGCGTGCCGTTCTTCCACTCGTACGCGACGACGCTCGTGCCCGGCTGCGTCGACAGGTCGCTGCCACCGACGACGATCTCGGTCGTGCCGTCGCCGTCGAGATCGGCGACCACCTCCGGCGCGTAGACGCGGCCGCCGGTCGCGGTGCCCTTCGCGAGCCGCGTGCCCTGCGCGTCGTACACGAACGTCGAGTAGCACGGCGCGACGATCTGCTTCGTGCCATCGTGCGCGAGGTCGACGACGGCCGGCGAGCTGAACCAGCCGGTCTCGCCGGTCGCGAGGTTGCGCACGAACACGGGCTTCGCGACGGGCGCGCCGCCGCCTTGCGCCTGACACTGCGGCGTCGGCTCGAGCTTGCCGTCGGCCGCGACGCTGCCCTTGCGATCGTTACCGCACGCGACCAGCACGACGCAGACCAGCGCGATTCGCCCCATGCTTCCACGATAACGCAAGCGGCACGCTGGATGCACCGCCCGAACGGTATGCGGTCCCTCTCCGTCGCAACTCTCGTCGCGTCCCTGGCGGTCCTCGGTGTCCGCGCGGATACCGCGCCGGCCGCGAACGATTACTACGGCCACATGCACATGCTGTTCGAGAAGACGTGGTTCGGCTTCGACGTCGCGCGGATCGACGTCCGGTTCGATCCCGTCACCGCCGAGCGGTTCCGCGTGCTCGCCGCGGGTCAGCACTACTCCGATCAGCTCGCGGAGCAGATCGCGCGGACCGCGCTCGGCGCGCAAGATGTTCATGTCCAGGTCGAGTTCCTGCGCAACGTGTCGATCGGCGAGTTCATCGACGCGGCCCGCGACAACCTCAGGCACGCGCGCGATGCCGGATACATCTCGACCCCGGTGTTCGAGACCGCGCTGCAGGGCGCGAAGACCGACTTCGCACCGCTCGCCAAGCGCGGCCTCAAGGAGCACGACGTCCTGGTCTACCGCGCGCGCCCCGACTCGCTGCAGACCACCGTGATGTCGGGCAGCCGCGTCCTGCTCGACGTCACGAGCACCAACCTCGGCTCGCGGCGCGCGATGATCGCGAGCTACTTCGCGCCGAAGAGCGACTTCCGCAAGGGCCTGATCAAGAGCCTGTTCTAGCGGCTACTTCTTGCCGGGCAGCTCGTTGTCGTCCTTCTGCTCCGGCGGCGAGCCCTTCGCCGGCGGCGCGCCGTACTTGTCGGTGTAGCCGATGACCGTGCCCTTCGAGAACACGCCCTTGTCGTCGACGACCCCGACCACCGCGTCGCCGCCGGTCTCGCAGACCTGCTTGGTCACCGCCTTCTTGAACGCGTCGAGCGTCTTCGGCTCGGGCCCGTTGTAGAGCTCGAGCGTACCGATCTCCTGGTAGCCGCGCGAGGGGAAGGTGGTGAGCACGTCGACCGGACAGTTGTCGGGCCGGGAAGGCACGCCGTTGATCGTCGGGCTGAACGCGAACGTGGTCGGCGTGCAGCCCGCGAGCAGCGCGAGAGCGAGCAAGCGATGCATGCATCGATCATATACAATGATGAGGCCGCATGCCCCGACGGAGACTGCTGTGGACCGTCCTTGGCGGCGTGCTCGTGCTCGCGGTCGCCGTGTTCGTCGCGGTGATGATCGACATCCGCGTGACGACCGGCGCGTGGCGGCTGCCCGGCGAGCACGACTTCGCGCGCGCGGAGCAGGACTTCGTCCGCGTGACGCGGCGGCTCGGCCACCACCCGTCGAAGACGATCTTCCTCGAGCGCCGCGCGATCGAGCTATCGCCCGGCGAGGACGACGCCGCCGCGGGGATCTCGAGCGTGCTCGTCAGCGAGGCCGACCACGCGATCAAGGTCCGCGGCTGGAGCGGCAGCGCGGCCGGGTGGTCGCAGCTCGTCGCCTGCGTGGCACACGAGTTCGCGCCGTTCGAGGTCGCGGTCACCGACCAGCGGCCGAAGGACCCCGACTTCATCCTCGTCGCGGTCGGCGGCTATCCGTCCGACATCGGCGGCAAGGATCGCCACGTCGCCGGCCTCGCGCCGTTCGACGGCACCGTGATCCCGCGCGCGGTCGTCTACGCGTTCGCCGCGCAGAGCGGGAACAACGTGCAGCAGGTGTGCGAGACGATCGCGATGGAGGTCGCGCACGCGTACGGCCTCGATCACGAGTACCTGTGCCGCGACGTCATGACGTACCTCACCGGCTGCGGCCACAAGGCGTTCGTCGACGCCGACGCGCCGTGCGGCGAGCAGAAGCGGCGCGCGTGCGAGCAAGGCGGCGCGACCCAGAACTCGTTCCGGCGCCTCGGCGACGTGCTCGGGCTGCGCGCGCGCTAGCGGTTTGCGCTAGCGGCGGCGCGCGTACGTCGTGAGGTTGCGGCCCTCGCCGGGGCCGGCCTCGTGGTCGTCGCGAAACACGATGGAAAAGCCGGCGCGCGCGAGCTCGCCGTCGAGCTCGGCGCGGGTCGTCCAGTAGCGGTTGCCGTGCAGCGACACGAACGTGTGCGGATCGATGCTCAGCTTGCCGGTGTCGAGCTCGCCCTCGCGCGACATCGTCTCGCAGAACAGCAGGCCGCCGGGGCGCAGCACGCGCGCGACCTCGCGCAGGAACTGGCCGCGATCGTCGCCGATCAGGCAGTGGAGGACGTGGTTGTCGATCGCGAGGTCGAACGTGCCGTCGGCGAACGCGAGCGCGAGGCAGTCGCCGACGAGGAAGCGCGCGCCGGGTACGTTCGCGCGCGCGAGCGCGATCGCGGTCTCGGAGAAGTCGACGCCGGTGACGTCGTGGCCGCGTGCGGCGAGCTCGCGCGAGGTCTGACCGCCGCCGCAGCCGAGATCGATCGCGCGGGCCGCGGGCGGCGCGAACGGCGACGCGAGGAACTGGCCGAACGCGCGGTAGGAATCGTCGACCTGGCCGGGAAACAGGTCGTCCCAGCCGGTGCCGCCGGCCTCCGCGATCCGACGGTAGGCCGCCTCGTGGTCGTAGTAGGTGCGGCGCGGAGCATGAGGCATCCGGCCCCGTTGTCTCAGAAAACTGAGGGGCGCGGACGCGAATTTCGAGGTGTCGGTGCTGGCCCGTGCGATGCACAATCGCGCTGCGTGCCGCCGCTGAAATTCTGGCTCATGTACTTCGGGCTCGGGCTCGGCGCCACCGTGCTCGAGCTCGTGCGGCCGGCGCGCAAGGTCCGCTACTTCGCGCCCGACGCGCTCGCGCTCGACATCGCGGCGTTCTGCTTCTACCAGTTCGTCATCATCTACTGGGCGGGCATGCTGCGCTCGTACATCCCGCTGTCGTTCAAGCCGACGCAGTGGCTGCTGTCGATCCCGCTGCCGGTGCGCGTCGTCGTGTACTACGTCGTCGGCGACTGCAGCTCGTACTGGATGCACCGGCTCACCCACACGAAGTACCTGTGGCGCGTGCACCACTTCCACCACTCGACGACGCAGCTGTACTGGCTGTCCGGCGTGCGCAACACGGTCTGGCAGCAGTTCCTGTCGAACCTGCCGTACATCCTGTGGACGCCGCTCGTGTTCGACGCGCCGCCGGCCGTGTTCACCGGCCTGCTGTTCCTGGCGATCCTGACGAACCACTTCATGCACATGAACTTCACGTGGCGCTCGAACTGGCTCGAGTACGTGCTGGTCACGCCGCGCTCGCACCACATCCATCACAGCGCGTCGCCCGAGCACTACAACGCGAACTACGGCGTCGTGTTCTCGATCTGGGACCGGCTGTTCGGCACGTGGGTGTCGCCGGAGACGACGAAGGTCACCGAGATCGGCGCCGCCGACATCCGCAACCCGGTGCAGGCCGCGTGGCTCGCGATCGGCGTGTTCGGCACCGAGCCCGACGCGCTGGTGCGCTCGCGGGTGCGCAGGCTAGTCCCGTTTCTGTAGCGCGCGCCGCGCCGCGTGCAGGCGGCGCAGGAAGTCGTGGAGGACGAGCTCCTGCGCGCGCTGGGACGCGTGGAGCAGGCGATTCGCGTGCATGTGGACGAGGCTCGCGGCGCACGCGCGGGCCACCGGGGCCAGCTCGGGTGCGAGCCGCTCGCGCACGCGGGCGTCACGCCGGGCGAGCAGGGCGAAACCCGGCTCGAGATCGTGGCCGGCGTCGCGCGCGGGATCGCACGCGAACACGAGCTCGAGCGCTGCGCGTTCCCGCGTGAACCGCTCGCCGAGCTGCGACCACAGCCGCGGGCCGGCGGCGAGCTCGCGGCCGAGCGCGTCGCGAGAGGCCGTGACGAGGTC
>JBLMXA010000951.1:0-4154 GCA_050257515.1 Acidobacteriota bacterium
CGTCGGCCACACCGACAACCAGGACTTCGCGAAGGTGAGGCCCGGCGCCGGCTCCGCGGCCGCGGGCCCGCAGCCGTGCATCGCGACCGACAACTGGCAGCTGTCGACCGAGCGCGCGCTCACGGTGACGCGCGTGCTGTCGACCGCCGGCATGAAGCAGGAGAACCTGATCGCGGCCGGCGAGGGCGATCACGATCCGATCGCGAGCAACGCGACCTCCGAGGGCCGCCAGCGCAACCGCCGCATCGAGATCGCGCTGCTGCCCGCGATCAACGAGCTGCCGCCACTGCCCGCCTCGCTCAAGGACGAGACCGGCAACGGCTCGGCCGCGCCGAAGAAGTAGTCACGGGCAGTGCGTCGCGCTGAGCGCGAACGTGTCGAAGTAGAACGAGGTCGCGTTCGTGATGTCGTTCGTCGACGTCAGGCGGAGCCGCACGGTCTGTCCCGAGACGTTCGCCGTGAACGTGTGCGAGAACGACGTCCACGCGCCCGCGCTGGTCTGGTTGTTCAGCGACAGCGCGGTCTCGATCGGCGTGCCGTTGGTCTGCACGAGCTCGACCGTCGAGGTGTCGTACGGGTAGTCGTTCGGGCTCTCGCTCGTCGCGACGACGTAGTAGCCGGTGAGCACGAGCTGGGTCGTGCCGGCAGGGACCGCGATGTCCTGGTAGACGACGTCGGTCACGCTCGACACGCCCTTGTCGGTGCCGGCGAACCCGCCCATCCACATCTTGTAGGGATTCGACTGCGGGGCGAGCGTGCCGTCGCTCGTGATGTCGGGATAGCTCGAATCGATCGGCGTCTGGTTCCAGCTCGTGCCGACGGGCGTCAGATCGACCGTGGGGTTCGCGAGCAGCTCGGTCGTCTGCGGCGTGCACACCGCCGCGTCCATGTAGACGTGCGCGTCGAGGTACTCGTGCGCGTCCATGTAGACGTGCGCGTCGTTGTAGACGTGCGCGTCGGGCGGCAGCTTCGCGTCCTGAGGGCCGTCGTGGACGACCGCAGCATCGGGACCGCGGCTGTCGGGCGCGTCGAGCGGGCCGCCGCCCTGCCCGTCGCCGGGCGCGAGCTGCTGTCCGGACGCACAAGCTCCGAGGACCGCCGCGACTGCCACGAACCTCATCATCGGCGCCGGGCATAACTCGGTCGCCGACCTGGATTCAACGACAGAGTTTCCCTGGTTGTAACGCACCTCACACCGCGGTGCCGGCGAGGGATCTTCGGGCGGCGGCCGCGGCGGGGCGCCCGCCACCCCGCCAGCCCCGCCGCCAGAACAGGCTCGCGCCGACGATGATCTCGAGCGCGAGCCCGATCCAGCCGCCGACGACGCCGAGCCCGGCATGGACGCCGAGCAGCCAGGCCAAGGGCGGCGTGGTCAGCCACGACGTCACGATCCCGACGATCGCGGCGAACTTGACGTCGCTCGCCCCGCGCAGCACGCCGCGCGCGATCACGTTCGCCGCGTCGGCGACGAGGAACGCGAGCGCGACGTGGACGAGCGTGGTCGCCCGCGCCGCGAGCGCGCCGTCGCCCGCCGCCATCGCCGATGCGATCGTGCCGCCGAGGATCGCGTAGACGACGAGGCACGTCGACGCGTAGCCCGCGCCGAGCGCGAGCGTGCGCCGCGCGACCTTCGGCACGAGCGCGTCGCGCCCGGCGCCGACCGCCTGGCCGACGAGCACCGCCGCTGCCTCGGCGAGCGCGTGCGCGGGCAAGAACGACACGTTCACGAGATGCAGGACCATCTGGTGCGCCGCGGCGTCGACCGCGCTCATCCGCGCGACGAGCACGGTGAGGATGAGGAACGAGCCGACCTCCATGACGAACTGCAGCCCGTTCGGCAAGCCCTGCGCCCACGTGTCGCGCAGCGCGCGCCGCGAGAACCCGAGCGTGCGCAGCCGGCCGCGCATCGTCCACGCGAGGATCGACGTCTCGGTCGCCGAGCCGCAGATCGTCGCGAGCGCC
The DNA here is from genome assembly GCA_050257515.1 of Acidobacteriota bacterium. Classification (GTDB taxonomy): domain Bacteria; phylum Myxococcota_A; class Polyangia; order Haliangiales; family Haliangiaceae; genus JABFXX01. The sequence goes on from JBLMXA010000951.1 coordinate 1,963, forward strand.
GCGCCCTTGACGCCCCAGTGCAACCCGAGGATCAGCAGCGCGTCGAGCGAGATGTTCACCGCGTTGCCGGCGAGCGACGCGCGCATCGGCGAGCGGCTGTCGCCTTCGCCGTAGCGAGCCTCGCGCAGCGCCGCGTAGACCAGCACGAGCGGCATGCCGAGCGCGCGGATCGCGAGGTACTGCGCGGCGAACGCACCCGCGCGCGACGACGCCGACAGCGCCGCGACGACCGGCACGATCAGCTGCGCGGCGGTGACCGCGAGCACGCCGAGCACGCCGGCGAGCGCGAGCGCCGCGCCGAGCAGCTCGGGCACGCGCTCGGGCTTGCCCGCGCCGATCGCCTGCGACACGAGCGTCTTGGCGCCGCGCAGCAGGCCGATGCCGAAGCAGACGAGCGCGAACCCGACGACGCCGGCGAGGCCGACACCCGCGAGCTCGTCGGCGCCGAGGCGCGCGACGAACGCGGTCGACGCGAGCGTCATCGTCGAGAACGACACCATCGAGACCGTGATCGGCCACGCGAGCCGCAACAGCTCGCGTCCGGGCCGATCGATCCAGCTGAGATTTCTGAGTTGCGAAGACATGACGGATCCCTCGGGGAGCCATGCTTCGCGCCGAAACGAAGAAGGGCTCCCTGGTGTGGTTCCCGGGAGCCCGCGGCGTCAGTGTTCGTTCTCGATCAGCGTCTCGAGCACCTGCCACCGCGGGCGTCGCCACGGTCGACGATCGGCTTGATCGTCGACGGGCACATTCCGTGGGTGGCAAGACTCATGGCTTCACTATCGCGCACGCGCGCTCGCGCGCGCAACCACAATCACCGCGTCGCGTGGTACTCGACCTTCTCGATCAGGCAGCGCGGGATCGCGTCGGCGGTGTATCGCCAGTCCGTTACATCCGTCATCACCGCGCGATCGAACTGCGGCAGCTTCGTGCCGTGCAGCAGGTTCACCGACTTCACGTGGCCGTCGGCCGCGACGCACACGCGCAGATCGACCTTCGCGATCGTGCCGATCTGGTCGAGGACGTACGGCTGCAGCCGGTCGGCGCGGTGGAGCTCCGGTGCCTGCGCGAGCCTGGGCGCGGCGCCAGCGGTGGACGAGATCCCGAGAGCGACAGCGGCGGCGAGGAGGAGCGTCTTCATGACCGCCTCCTAGAACCACGGATCGTGCCACTGTAAGCCCGTGAATTTCCACGACGCCTACCCGGGCGTACCCATGTACCGGGACGTCGCATGCGACGTCGCACTCCGGGAATGACTCGGGGGCTGGCTCGGTTGACAGGCCGCGCACACGGCGGTTTCCTTCCGCCTCCCATACGCCATGTCTGATCGACTCACCGAAGACGTCACCAAGCTCCAGGGTCGCTTTGCCGCGCTGAAGGCCGAGGTCGGCAAGGTCCTGGTCGGCCAGGACGAGATGCTGCACCGGCTGCTGCTCGGCCTGCTCGCGGGCGGCCACGTGCTGCTCGAGGGCGTGCCCGGCCTCGCCAAGACGCTCGTCATCCGGACGCTCGCCGACGCGCTCGACGGCACGTTCAACCGGATCCAGTTCACGCCCGACATGCTGCCGGGCGATGTCGTCGGCACGCAGATCTACAACCCGCGCGAGGGCACGTACACGGTCAAGAAGGGGCCGGTGTTCGGCAACTTCATCCTCGCCGACGAGATCAATCGCGCACCCGCGAAGGTCCAGGCCGCGCTGCTCGAGGCGATGCAGGAGCGGCAGGTCACGCTCGGCGACCAGACGTTCAAGCTCAACGAGCCGTTCCTCGTGCTCGCGACGCAGAACCCGATCGAGCAGGAGGGCACGTATCCGCTGCCCGAAGCGCAGCTCGATCGCTTCATGCTCAAGGTCAAGGTCGGCTATCCGACGAAGGAAGACGAGGTCAAGATCATCGACCGCATGGCCGGCTCGGGCAGCGAGCCGCACGCGACGAAGGTCATGACGTGCGACGAGATCCTCGCCGCGCGCGAGGTCGTGCGCCACGTGTTCGTCGACGACAAGGTGAAGCGCTACGCGGTCGACCTCGTCGCCGCGACGCGCGATCCGAAGGCGGCCGGCGTCGCCGCGCTCGCGCCGCTGATCGACAACGGCGCCTCGGTGCGCGCGTCGATCTCGCTGATCAAGGTGGCGAAGGCGCAGGCGCTGCTCTCGGGACGGAGCTACATCTCGCCGCACGACGTGAAGACGATC
>JBLMXA010000952.1:0-4996 GCA_050257515.1 Acidobacteriota bacterium
ACGACGCCACGCTCACCAGGCAGCTCCGCGACGCCGCCTCGAGCATCACGCAGAACCTCGCCGAGGGCTCCGAGCGCCGCGGCAAGGACCGCAAGGCGCACTACCGCTACGCCCACGGCTCCATCGCCGAGGTGATCGGCTGCCTCGACACCGCGGTCGCCTGGGGCTACCTCGACGCCGCGACCGTCGCGCCGGCGCTCGCGCTCGCCGGCCGCGTGCGCGCGATGGCGTACCGGCTCGCGACCTGAGCCGCCACGCGGTGACGGTCACCGTCCCCGTCACCGTCACCGTCCACCGTCACCGTCACCGCCACCGTCCCCCTCACCGTCCCCGTCACCGTCACCGCCACCGTCCCCCTCACCGTCCCCGTCACCGTCCCCGTCACCGTCACCGCGACCGTCTCCGTCACCGTCACCGTCACCGTCACCGTCACCGTCACCGTCACCGCGACCGTCTCCGTCACCGTCACCGTCACCGTCACCGTCACCGTCACCGTCGCCGCGACCGTCGACCGTCACGGTCACCGTGCAGCCAACGCGCTGATCAGATCGCGATCACTCCGCCGAAGTACAGCCCCGCCGCCGCGGCGGCGAGCAGCAGCAACAACGCGACCGCGATCCACACGCCCTTCGGCATCGGCTTGTTGCGCTCGGCGACGTTCTTGCCGATCACCGGCGCATCCGCCTTCGTGTCGGCCGCGCTCTCGCCCTCGCGCGCCCCCGACTTCGGCGTCGCCTCCACCTTCTGCGGCGCCGGCGTCTTGCCGGCCGGGGCGACGCCGCGCGACGTCGCGTCGCCCTTGCCCTTCGCGAGCTCCTCGCGAACCATCAGCATCGTCGGATCGTCATCGGTGACGCCACGGCCCTTGCCGCTCTCGATCACGAACGGCTTGCCCTTCTGCGCCGGCAGCGGGTTCGTCGACTTGGTGTCGATGTCGAGCACGTTGCTCGAGTCCGCGAGCGGCATCGACGGCCGCGCGAGCCCGCCGCGCGGCTCGTGCATCCGCGCGGGCGCCTTGTCGTGCGACATCTCGTCCATCGCCAGCACCGACGGGTGGACGATGCCCTGGGTCAGGCAGTTCTCCCAGGCCTGGCGCAGGTGCGTCTCGGCCTCCGAGGCGTCCCGGAACCGCGTCTTGTCGCTGGGCTGCAGCGCGGTCATCACGACCTGCGACAGCGGCTCGGGGATCGATGGGTCGTGGCGCGTCGGCGGCGGCGCGTTGCCGGCGACGACGTAGCTGTTCGTCGTCTTGGTGTCCGGTCCCTCGTACGGGATGCGGCCCGACAGCAGCTCGTACATCACCGCGCCCCACGCGAACACGTCGGCCTGCGGCGTGTAGCGGCCCTCGCGGATCGCCTCCGGCGGCGAGTACCCGGGCGTGCCCATGAAGATGCCGACCTGCGTGAGATCGCTGTCGGGTAGCCGCGCGATGCCGAAATCGGCGAGCTTCCAGCGGTTGTCACCGGCGTGCAGCACGTTCGCCGGCTTGACGTCGCGATGGACGATGCGCTGGCGGTGCGCGAACGCGAGCGCGCTCGCGAGATCGAGGCCGATCTGCACGCACCGCGCGAGCGGCAGCCGGACGCGATCGAGCCGGTCGGCGAGCGACTCGCCCGGCAGGTACTCGAGCACCATGAACGGCGCGCCGCTGTCCTCGTCGACCCCGACGTCGAAGATCGTGACGATCGCGGGGTGGGACATCTTCGCGGCGGCCTTCGCCTCGCGCTGGAACCGCTCGAGGAACGCCGAGCGGACGCGCCGGCCCTGCTGCTGCGGTGACATGATCGTCTTGACCGCGACGACGCGATCGAGCAGCGGATCGCGCGCCTTGTAGACGACGCCCATCGCGCCCTTGCCGATCGTCTTCACGACCTCGTAGCGGCCGATCGCCTTGCGACCTTCCTCGCCCGCGAGGCCCATGCCCGGCGGCGCTTCCGCGCGCGCGCGCGTGTTCGTACGCGGGCGACTCTGGAGGTCTTCCGCCATTACCCGCCGAGGATCTTAGCCTATTTCCCGGGGTTCTGCGTCCGGCTCGATCCCGAGATCCGGGTCCCGGCGGGGACGGACGCGGTAATAAACGCATTGCCGCCGATCATGGCGCCCTGGCCGATCACCGTGTCTCCGCCGAGGATCGTGGCATTCGCGTAGATCACGACGTCGTCCTCGATCGTCGGGTGGCGGCGCTGGCCAGGCTCGGGGCGGGCTGCCCCCTGGGGCACGGTCAGCGCGCCGAGCGTGACGCCCTGGTAGATGCGCACGCGGTCCCCGATCTTCGTGGTCTCGCCGATGACGACGCCGGTGCCGTGATCGATGAAGAACGACTTGCCGATCTCGGCGCCCGGGTGGATGTCGATGCCGGTGCGGCGGTGAGCCAGCTCGGTCATCATGCGCGGCACGATCACGCCGCCCTGGCGGACCAGCGCGTGGGCGATCCGGTACACCGTGATCGCGTACGTGCCGGGGTAGCAGAACAGGATCTCGTCGATGCCGGTCGCCGCGGGATCGCTCTCGTAGGCCGCGTGCAGATCGAGCCGCACCTGCGCACGCAGCGCGGGCAGATCGGCGACGAACCGATCGGTGATGCCCTCGGCCTTCGCGGTGCACTCCTCGCACTCGAGCTCGTTCTTGCCGAGCAGCTGCTGCCGGCGGTGGTGCAGCCCGCGATAGACCTGGCGGTGCAGCGCGTGGCGCAGCTCCTCGAGCCGCATCCGGACCAGGCTGCGCAGCTCCGCGCGATCCGAGCGCGGCACGTCGGGGCCGGCGTAGCCGGGGAACAACAGCTCGCGGCTGATGTCGACGACGCGCTCGACGCCGGCCTCGGTCGGCAGCTCGTAGCTGCCGATGTGCTGCATCTCGGCGGCGTCGGGATCGAGGTAGGCGTCGAGCAGCTCGTCGGCGATGGCCTCGAGAGCTGACTTCGGCTCGCCGGTCACGCGTAAGGATCGCCTCTCGGTCGACATCGCGATCACAGCCTAGCCCAAACACGACGCGAGTGCCGCGCGGTGTTAGCGTCGGCTCCATGAGGGGGTTCTGCGTCGCGCTGCTGCTCGTCCCGTCGCTCGCGTATGCCCAGCCCGCGCCGGGCATCGACGTCCACATCGATCTCCACCTCGACGCGCCCGCGCCGCCATCCGTCGAGACGCTGTCGCCGCCGAGCGAGGTCGCGCCGCTGCCCGATCGCACGACGCCGCGCCGGTGGGTGGCGCTCGGCGGTGGGATCGGCCTCGGCCACGTCGACGGCGCATCGAGCGGCCGCGACGACCCGTCGTGGACCGCGCGCGCCGATGTCGATGTCGCGCGCCACGGCGCGTGGCTCGCGGGCGTCGCGGCCGCGATCGGCGGCGACCAGCGGATGATCGACTACCTCGGGCCGGCCGACATGTACGGCTACAGCTACGGCTACGACGAGGCGAGCATCCTCGACGTGCGCGCGGTCGGCTACCTCGCGTGCGTCATGCGCCGCGGGCGCTGGGAGCTGCGCGCGCAGGGCGGGCTCGGCCTCGTCGCGACGGCCGCGACGCGGTCGTCGTCGTCGGCGTACGACACGCAGCCGACGGACGTGACGTTCTCGCCGATCGCCGAGCTCGGCGCGAGCGTGTCGGTCGACCTCTACGGGCCGGTCGCGTTCGCGATCGGCCCGCTCGCGACCATGTTCAACCAGAGGTTCGCGGCGATGACGAGCGATCCCTCGGATCGCCTGCAGCGCGGTGTCGACCTCGCGCTGCAGTCGTCGCTGCGCTGGCGGCTATAGCTCGACGATCGCCGACACGAGGTCGCCGCGATCCGGGCGCTCCGCGCGCGCGAGCCTCTCGACGCGGCCGTCGCCGGCGCGCTCGAGGATCTCCGAGCAGCCGTCGAAGTGGAGATCGAGCACGCGGCCGACGAGGTGCGCGGTGACCGCGTAGCGCGCGCACGGCGCCTCGCGCAGCATCGCCGGCATGCCCTCCTGCTCCCACTGCTCGGCGCGCACGCGGTCGTCGAACGGCCACCGCTCGCGCCACGGCCACGGGTTCGCCGCCGGGTTCGCGATCACGTCGGCGCGCAGGTGCGAGCCGAGCGGCACGAACCGCTCGTGGCGCGTGTGCGGCCGCGTGAAGCCGTCGTAGCAGACGAGCGTCGCGAGCTTGCCGAGCGCGGTCGACACGACGGGCAGCGCGTCGGCATCGCCGCGCGCGAGCCCCAGGCCGCCCTTGCCGGCGTCCTCCATCCCGGGCACGAGGTTGACCTTGTCCGTCGTCGCGAGCAGCTTGCCGTCCGGATCGAACAGCAGCGACGAGTTCGTCAGCGAGCCGTCGGCGTGCAGCCGCAGGTGCGAGCCGGCGACGACGTAGCTGCGCGTGCGCCGCGCGAGCGGCCCGAACACGCCCTTCCACCAGCGCTCGCCGTCGGGCGCGAGCGCCGCGAGCACCGCGCTTCTCGCGCCGAGCGTGCGGCTGAGCGACACGCCGCGCAGCACCTCGAGCGGCCGGCGCACCGCCGACACCGCGAGCGCGGCGCCGAGCGTCTTCTGCCGGCGCGCGAGCGGCGGCGCCAGCGCGTACAGCGCGAGGTGGCCGGCGACCTCCGGGAACACGACGAGCCGCGCGTCGGCGGTCGCGCCGCGCTCGGCGGCGCGCGCGCCGGCGTCGTCGAGCGCGCGCCGGTAGGCGTCGGCCGACGCGAGCACGTCGGGCCCGATCTCGAGCTGGACCGCGACGAGCGCTGCCTTCGTCACTTCGGCTGCGGCAGCACGCGCAGGTACGGCTTCACCGTCTTCCAGCCCTGCGGGAACAGCTTCTTCGCGTCGTCGTCGCTCACCGAGCTGCCGATGATGACGTCCTGCCCCTGCTTCCAGTCCGACGGCGTCGCGACCTTGTGCTTCGAGGTCAGCTGCAGCGAGTCGATCACGCGGAGCAGCTCGTCGAAGTTGCGGCCGGTCGACGCCGGGTACGTCAGCGTCAGCTTGATCTTCTTGTCGGGGCCGATCACGAACACCGACCGCACGGTCAGCGTGTCG
>JBLMXA010000953.1:0-3646 GCA_050257515.1 Acidobacteriota bacterium
CGCGCGCGAGGCGAGAGGTTTTCCGGCGAGTGCGCTGGCGAGGACGCGCGCCGGCGACTGGCGCGATCTCGAGCGCGTGCGCGCGTGGTCGAACGAGCTCGCCGACGAGCTGCCGTCGGCGCTGCCCGGCACGCCCGTGCAACCGCCGGCGCGCGCGTGGCCGCGCCTGCTCGCGCACGCGGCGGTCGGCTGGGCGGCGTGCGCGCTCGTGATGGCCGTGCTGCTCGCGGTGACGCCGCGCGCCGCGCTCGCGATCCACGCGGTGGTCGCGCCGCTCGTGTTCGCCGCGGTCGCGAACCACTACTTCGCGCCGCCGGGAGCGCGCGAGCCGTTGCCGACCGCGCTCGCGTTCGCCGCGATCGTCGGCGCGCTCGATCTGTTGCTCGTCGGCGGCGTGTTCGACCTCGCGATCGCGCGCAGCGTCGGCGGGTTCTGGATCCCGCTCGCCGCGATCTTCGTCGTGACGTGGGCGGTCGGCGCGATCCGCGCGCTGCGGCCGCTGCCGCGCGCGCCGGCCGCGGTGTGACCGATTCGCGCGATCGGCTGCGCGAGTTGCGCAATCGACAGCGCCGGTCTGTCGGCCGCGATCGATCGCGGAACGCGCGTGCTAGCGTGACCGCCGATGCGGGGAACATCGCGCGGGCTCCTGGTCGTGGTCGGTCTCGTCGTCGCGTGCGGACCTCCCTCGCGCAACTCGCCCGACGGCGGCGGCAGCCACGGCAGCGGCGGCGACGCGAACGACAACAGCAGCGGCTGCTCCGATGCGGCGAAGGCCGTCTACGTGATCGATCAGCTGTCGAACCACCTGTCGCGCTTCGATCCGGCGACGAAGACGTTCGCCGATCTCGGCCAGCTTCACTGCGCGACCGCGTTCGGCGCCCAGCCGTTCTCGATGGGCGTCGATCGCACGGCGACCGCGTGGGTGCTCTACGACTCCGGCGAGCTGTTCCAGGTCGACATCGCGAGCCTCGCGTGCACGAAGACGTCGTGGACGACGCAGCAGGGCCTCAAGGTGTTCGGCATGGGGTTCTCGACCGACACGCCCGGCGGCACCACCGACTCGCTGTTCGTCGGCGGCGGGATGACGCGCGAGCAGAGCCCGGTCACGGTCGCGCGCCTCGACACGCAGACGATGACCGCGATGCCGATCGGCAGCGCCGCGCAGGTCCCGGAGATGACCGGCACCGGCAACGCGCAGCTGTGGGGCTTCATGGCCGAGCCGACGACCTCGCACGTGATCGAGATCGACAAGACGAACGGCTCGATCCTGCAATCGTTCCCCGAGCCGACGCTCGCCGGCACCGATGCCGGCTACGCGTTCGCGTTCTGGGGCGGCGACTTCTGGGTGTTCTTCATCCACTCCGGCGACGCCGAGAGCAAGGTCTATCAGGTCGACGGCCACACCGGCGCGATCAAGGGCACGACGAGCAGCATGGGCCGCACGATCGTCGGCGCCGGCGTGTCGACGTGCGCGCCGGTCGTGATCCAGTAGTCACGCTCCCCGGCCGGATGTAGGTCGCCCACCGGCGGATCGCGATGGGTCCGCGCGTGCAGATCGCCGTGGCGAGGCCTTCCAGCTCGTCGCGATTTCTGATGCCCTTGAGCCTTCCCATGCCCGCCGCGTTTCCTCGCACCCTGGCCGCGCTTCGCGGCGAGCGCCAGCGCGCGCCGCTGATCGCGCTCGCGCTCGCGATCGTGATCCTGAGCGCGTGGCTGGCGTGGGGACTCGAGGCGCGGATCTCCGTGTATCGATCGAGCGAGCACGCACGGCTCGAAGTGGTCCCGGGGCCGGCGCGCGTCGCCGCCCCCGTCGAGGGCCGCGTCACCGCGGTCCACCTGCAGGTCGGCGCGACGGTCGCCGCGGGGGACGTGCTGGTCGATCTCGACGCGACCGCGGAGCAGATCGCGGCCGCGCGCGCGCACACGCGCATCGCCGCGCTCGAGCCGCAGCTCGCGTCGAGCGAGCGCGAGCTCGCGGCCGAGGACGCCGGCGGCCGAAGTGGCGCGGAGGCCGAGCTCGACGCGGAGCGCGAGGTCGACGCGCGCCGGCGCGCTGCGGATGCCGGGCTGGCGCTGGCCGAGCGCGACCTCGCGCGCGAGCAGCAGCTCGCCGACAAGGGTGCGTCGCCGCGGGAGGCGCTCGACCGCGCCACGGCGCTGGTCGCGCAGCGACGCGCCACGTTCGAGGCGGTCCAGCACGAGGCCGACTCGCTCGGCGCCTCGCACCGCGAGCGCGACGAGGGACGGCGCGCCCATCGCGAGCAGCTCGAGCGCGAGCACGACGAGATCGCCAGCGATCTCGCCGCCACCCGCGCGGAGGCCGCGCGGCTCGATCACGAGGTCGAGCGGCGCACGATTCGTGCGCCGGTCGCGGGCACGCTCGGCGAGGTCGCCGCGCTACGCCCCGGCGCGGTGGTCCATGACGGGGACGTCGTCGCGAGCGTCGTACCGGCGGGCCAGCTGCAGGTCGTCGCGGAGTACGGTGCCGCGGCGCTCGGCCGGCTGGCGCCCGGCCAGCACGCGCGGCTCCGCGTCGACGGCTTTCCGTGGACCCGCTACGGCACCGTGCCGGCCACGGTCACGCGCGTCGGCAGCGAGCTGCGCGACGGCACGATCCGCGTCGAGCTCGCCCTCGCCGGCGACAGCCCGGCGATCCCGGTCCGTCATGGCATGACCGGCGTGGTCGATGTCGAGGTCGAGCGCGCGAGCCCGGTCGCGCTGCTCCTGCGCACGATCGGCGAGAGTCTCGACCGGGCGGAGGCGCGGTGACGCGAGCGAGCGCGGTGACCGCGGTCCACCACCGCGAGGATCCGCGGTGAGGCGGAGGCTGGTCCCCGAGGTCATCCAGACCTCGGGGATGGACTGCGGGCCCGCGTGCCTGACCGCGCTGCTCCGCGGGCATGGCATCGCCGCGAGCTACGGCCGCCTGCGCGAGGCCTGCCAGACCGACGTCGACGGGACCTCGATCGATACGGTCGAGGAGATCGCGCGCGAGCTCGGGCTCGACGTCGAGCAGATCATGGTCCCGGTCGATCACGTGCTGCTCCCCGGTTACGAGGCGACCCCGTCGGTCGCGGTGACCCGCCAGCCCAACGGCGCGACCCACTTCGTCGTCCTGTGGGGGCGGACGCTGGGCCGGTTCCAGATCATGGACCCGGCGCGCGGCCGCCGGTGGGTCGCGCCGCACGCGCTCGGCGACGAGCTCTACGTGCACGAGCTGGAGGTGCCCGCCGCCGACTGGCGCGAGGTCGCCGCCGGTGACGAGTTGCGCGTGCCGCTCGCGGCGCGCCTGACCGCGCTCGGCGTCGCCGATCCGGCGCGGCTGATCGACGGTGCGCTCGTCGACGCGAGCTGGCGCTCGATCGCCGCGCTCGACGCGGCGACCCGCATGGTCGCGGCGATCGCCTCGGCGGGCGGGCTCGCGCGCGGCCGTCATGCGGCGCGCCTGGTCGAGGCGCTCGCCGCCGAGGCGGCGAACGGCGGCGACGTGATCCCGGACATCTACTGGTACGCGCGCGCGACGCGCGATCCCGACGCGGTCCGGATCCGCGGCGCCGTGCTGGTGCACGTGACCGGACAGCACGCGGCCGCCCCCGCCAGCCCGGAGCTCGCCGCGGCGCTGACCGAGCCGGAGCCGAGGCCGTGG
>JBLMXA010000954.1:0-5944 GCA_050257515.1 Acidobacteriota bacterium
GCGTCGGCGGCAACCCGCATCCGCCGGGGTGGTCGAGTCGGCTCTCGCTCGGCGAGATGCCATGCCGGATGTGCCACCCGATCGGAGCGAGATGACCGAGGTGAATAGATCTCCGCGCCCGCAGCGAAGCGAGGACGCGGACACCTCACACCGAGGGAATGCCGCGAAGCGGCGGAGGATCTGGGTCCTCGCGCTCGCGCTCGCCGCCGCGTGCGGCGAGGCCCGCACGCCACGCGCCGGCGAGCACGTGCCCGCGACGTACAAGGAGGTCGCGACCAGCGCCGGCCACCAGAAGCACGTCGGCAAGGTCAAGTGCGAGGACTGCCACGCCGAGAAGTTCGAGGTGCCGTCGTCGGACGTGTGCGTGCGCTGCCACGCCGAGGTGCGCACGCCGCTGCACCCGGCCGATCCGACCAGCGACGTGCCGCGCCCGCAATGCACCGACTGCCACGAGTTCGGTGCCGGGGCCAAGCAGCCGTGGGGCTGCATCCGCTGCCACTCGAAGGACCAGGGGCCGATCCACGCGATCGCCGCGCACGCCGACGAGAACTGCGCCGGTTGCCACCAGCCGCACACGTCGCCGGCGACGAAGCCGCGGGCGTGCAGCGAGTGCCACCAGGATCGCGCGACCGAGCACGCGGGGCTGCGCGGCTGCCGCGACTGCCACAAGATGCACGAGCCGGCGTCGCCGGCGTGCGCGACGTGCCACGCGCAGCAGCCCGGCAAGCTCCACGTCGACGAGCGCGCGCTGTCGGTCGGCCACACCGGGTGCGCGAGCTGCCACCCGGCGCACGACTTCAAGCCGAAAGCGTGTGCCGACTGCCATGCCGACCAGCCGAAGCTGCCCAAGCACACGTGCACGAGCTGCCACGACCAGCACCAGGCCGGCGTGATCCGTCCGTGCGCGACGTGCCACCAGGAGCCGGTCGCGCACCCCGACGCGACCCACGGCAATCCCGCCGGCAAGTGCGTCGGCTGCCACCCGCCGCACGACAAGCAGGTGCTCACCGCGTTCGTCGCGCCCGGCAAGGCGGCCGCCGTCCCGTGCACGAGCTGTCACGCGATCGCGTCGCACGATCCGAAGGCCGCGTGCACCGACTGCCACGCGGGGCACGGGCCCAGGCCGAAGCCGACCGCCGAGCTGTGCGTGAAGTGCCACGCCGGCGAGGTGCGGACGACCGCGGCGACCGGCCACGCGCAGTGCATCACGTGCCACAAGTCGGCCGCCCACGCGCCGAAGACGCCGGTGCCGGCGTGCGCGACGTGTCACGTCGCCGAGGCGGCGAGCGCGCCGCAGGGCCACGCGACCTGCGGGAACTGCCACACGCCGCACCAGCCCAAGCCGGCCGCCGCGTGCGGCAACTGCCACCAGAAGGAGGCCGCGCAGGGCCACGGCACGCGTCTGGCCTGCACCACCTGTCACCGCGCGCACGGCCCCAAGGGCGTCGTGCAGCCGCCGAGCTGCGTCAGCTGCCACCCCGCGGAGAGGCGCGGCGGCCTGCACGCAGCGCCCGAGCACACCGACTGCAAGGCCTGCCACAGCTCGCACGAGGTCGCGCCGCGCGACGACCGCGCGACCTGCCTCGCGTGTCACAAGGATCGCGTCAACCACGAGCCGACCGCCGCGCGCTGCAGCGGCTGCCACCCGTTCCGGTTCCTGACCCCTAAGGCGCCTGCCTCCCCACCCGCACCGGCGCCGGCGCCCACGGCACCCGGAAATTGAACCGCCAAGGCGCCGAGGTCGCCAAGATCGGAGGGTGATGCTTCGCGCGCGAAGCGCGCGCGGAGAATTCTTCTCTGGGCTCTGCGCGCTTGGCGTCTTGGCGGTTCAATCTCCAGGCGCTACTTGTACGCGCGGTTCGCGTCGAGCGACGGCAGCGGGTCGATGATGTTCTTGATCGCGTCGATGAACGCGCCGGCGTCGGTCTGGAAGTCGCCCGTGATCGGCGGGCCGTCGCCGCCACGCTTGCTGAACAGCGAGCCGTCCTTCTCCTTGATCTGCGTGCGATCCTGCTTCGTCGCGAGCACGTAGTCGTGCTCGAGCGTGAAGTAGCGGGTCACCGAGGCGTCGTTCTTCTTCGCGACGAACGCGACCATCCACGCGTCGCCCATCTGCTCGGGCTTGGGCAGCGACAACACGCCGATGCGCCACACGTCGCGCTCCTTCGCGATCACCTGCGGCGAGTGCTCGACGCCGGTCTGTTGCCAGACCTGCGCGAAGATCGAACCGTCGCGGCGTTCCATCGCGGAGACGAGCGTCGCGGCTCCCTTGAGCTTCATCAGGTTCGGCAGGACGACGTGAGCGATCGTGTCGAGCGCGGAGGCCATAGGGCCTCACTCTACACCAGCGCGTGCTTCCACGCGCGCAGCCGGTCCTCGACCGCGAACCGCGCGAGCGGGCGCTGCACGCGGGCCCACACGAGCTGTGTCGAGCCGGTCGCGAGCTCGCGCTTGTAGCGCGCGTCGCCGCCGAGGAAGTCGTAGACCGCGAGCCCGCGCGCCGCGGCGTCCGCGATCGCGGCCGCGTGGCACACGAGCCCGGGCTTGATCCGCGGATCGGCATCGCGCGCGAGGCCGCTCTGGTAGAACACCACGCGCCCGCGGTGGACGAGGTTGTACAGGCAGCCGATCGTGCGGCCCGCCGCGCGCACGCGCACGAGCTCGATCTCGCCGGTCGCGAACCGCTGCGCGACGAGTCTTCGATGGAAGCCGTCGAACCACGGGTCGGCGAACGCGCCCGGTTCCTCGCGGGCGCTCCAGCTCGCCTGGTGCAGCGCGACGAGCTCGCCGTAGATCTCCTCCGCCTCGCCGAGATCCCGCGCGCGCTCGAACGCGAGCTCGCCGAGGCCGCGCCGCGCGCGCCGGATCTGCGCCCGAACGCCCGGCGACAGCAGCGACAGGTACCCGCCGGGCGCGGTGCGCACCCGCGCGAGGTCGACGAACGGCGAGCCGACCTCGCGCTCGATGCGCACGCTCGGCAGCGACGCGAGCTCGGCCGCGTCGACGCCGGGCAGCACGACCTCGTGCCAGCCGCGCGGCAGCGCGTCGACGAGGGCGGCGAGCGGCACCGCGCGCGCGCGGAGCAGCCCGTTGTGCTCGATGCACAGCTCGTCGTAGCGCGGCACGCCGGTCGCGTTGAGGAACACCGCGCGGGTCGGCAGCAGGTGATGGCGCAGCACGCGCCGGAACGCGACGAACGCCGCGGCGGCCGGCTCGCCCGCGTCGGCGAGCACCGCGAGCTGCGGGCGCACCGCGCGCGGCAGGCACGCCAGCCAGTTCTCGATCCAGCCCCAGGACAGGAAGTAGCTCGCGTCGGCGCGCGCCTCGAGGCCGCGCCAGATCGATTCGACGCGCCGATCGCCGGGCTCGAGCAGCTCGAGCTTCATGCATCCTCGAGGATCAGCCAGTCGCGGTGCCACAGCAGCGTGCACGCGCGGTCGCACGGGCCGTCGTCGCCGCACACCGCCCCGGTGCACTGCGCGCCGTCGAGCAGGTAGATCGGCGCGCGCGGCGCGATCCAGTGATCGAGCTCGAACACGCGGTCGAGCGTGCCGGCGATCGCCAGCCGCTTGCCCGCGAACCGCGCCATCTCGGGCATGAACGTCACGCCATCGCGGCGGCCGAACAGGTCGAGGCCCCGCTCGATCTCGGCGCGATCGCGCACGCGCGCGTGGCGGACCGTCGAGCGCGGCGGCGGCGCGGGCTTCGGCGCGCTCGCCGGCTCGAGCCACTCGTCGCGGAACATCAGCGGACAGTGGCGGCCGCAGCCGAGCTCGGGGCCGCCGATGCTGCAGTCGACGCCGTGCAGCAGCACGGTGCGCGACACCGGGCGGAACCGGCCGTTGTCGTCGCGCAGCCGCGTGACGAGGCGATCGACCTTGTACACGCCGCCGCAGCTCTTGAACTGCGCGGGCGTGAACTGCAGGCCGCGCGTGCGATCGCTCGCGTCGAGCAGCGCGCGGATCGCGGCCTCGTCCTTGACGCGCACCCAGCTGCCGACGAGGAACTTCGACGGCTCGCCGAGCCGCGGAGGTTGCGGCAGCCGCTTCACCGCGCCGGTGATGCGCCGCCGGATGCCGAAGCCGTGGAGGACGCGGTTGCGGACGAGCGCGAGCTTGCCGTGCGCGCCGAGCCGATCGGCGTGCTGGCAGCGCCGCGGTAGCGGGCTCCTCGGCGTCTCGCGCAGCTGCTCGGGCAGCCGCGGCTTGACCACCTCGCGCAGCGCGTAGCGGAACAGCCCGCGCGCGTCGCGCCGGTAGATCACGATCGACACGTGATCGCGGACCTCGTCGGTCCACTTGCGCTTCCAGTCGTCCTCGTGGCCGACGAAGTCGAGCTCCTGCAGGCCGCGCTGCTCGGCATCGGCCGCGACCTTCCACACGATCAGGTGACCGGGGCTGAGGCTCGCGTAGCTCGGGTCGTAGCCGAGCTTGAGCGCGAACAGCGTGCGGTGGTCCTCGACCGAGAACAGCGCCGCGACCCGCTTGCCGCCGATGCGCAGGAACGTCAGCGACGCCTGGCCCCGCCGGCCGAGCAGCCGCGCCAGCGCGCGGTACATGTGCTCGGCGCGCGGATCGGCGGCGATGTGCGTGCCGGCGGCGGCCTTCCACGCCATCGCCTCGATCGCGTTGGCCTCGTCGAGGTCGGCGCGCGTCGGCAGGAGGATGCGCTCGAGCACGAGGTCGCCGGCCCGGCGCGCGCAGCGCAGCAGGTTCGTCCGGAACTTCGGCTTCATGCGCGCCTCGAACCCCGGCAGCGCGAAGTACGGCTGGCGCGAGTCGGCGCGCACGATCGCCGGGCAGCCGTCGGACAGCGCGAGCACCGGCAGGTCGGCGGCGAGCAGCGAGTCGCGCGGTACCTTGTCGAGCACGAGCTCGCTCCACCGAGGGTCCTCGCGCAGCTTCTCCCAGATCGCCGCAATTCCCGCGCGCGTGCCGCAGAAGTCGTAACGCGGCGAGTAGTCGCCGCGCAGCGCGCGCAGCGTGTGATGGTCGAGCACCAGCGGCAGCGCCCCGGTCATGTGGCCGTCCTCCCACGAGCCGGCGACCAGCGGCTCGCCGCCGGCGGCGAACGGCCGCGTCAGCGCGAAGAATTCAGGCGCGAGGAACGGCGGCGCCTCGGCCGCCAGCTCGCCCCATCGCTTCCACTGGTCACCGTGCCTGAGGGTATCGAACGCGATCAACTCGGCGTGCACGCCGTCAGAATCTGCAAGCGAGATTCCCACGTGAAGCCGCGTATTCCGCGCGCGAATTGCGCCGCGCGCGCTAGCTCGCGAACGCCGCGTGCAAGCTATTCACGCTCGCGCACCGAGTACTCGAGCTTCCAGCGGCCGCGGCCGTCGCGTGCGACGCACCACAGCTCGAGCGTGCCGACCTCGGTGACGTGCGCCTCGAGCTGCACCGGCACGAGCTCGCCGGGCTTGCGCTCGCCTTCGACGTCGATCTCCTTCTCGACGGGGTCGAGCTCCTGGAGGCCCTCGCTGTCGGCATCGATCAGCGCGCCGGCGGCGTCTTCCTTGCGCGTCGCGGCGGCGAAGAACCGGAACTGGCTGGTCTCGCCGACGACGACGCCGAGCTCGTCGTCGGGCAGCTCGACGGTCGAGCCTTCCTCGAGCCCCTGCGGCGCCACGCACAGCGCCTTGACCGGCGGCGCGAAGCCCGGGATCGCCGGCATCGCGCTCTCGATGCCGATGTAGTACGCCCGCGCGGTGCCGCCGCGGATGCGGATGCCCTTGCCGCGGCGGACCTGGCCGTAGTGCGCCGCGCCGAGCGCGACCGCGAGATCCGGATCGGCGCCCTCGAGCACCGCGACGTCCTTGCCGGCCCACTCGCGCAACAGCCCGACGACGCGCGCGCGCAGCTCCACGGCCTTCATCACGCCGCCGTTGAACAGCACGTGCGTCGGCATGCGGCCGAACCGCGCGAGGAACTCGGCGAGGTGGCGC
>JBLMXA010000955.1:0-4759 GCA_050257515.1 Acidobacteriota bacterium
GTCGCGGCTCGCGCGGATCGGCGCCGGCACGCTCGGCCCGCGCGTCGAGGACGAGCTCGCCGCGCACGGGCTGACGCTCCGCCACTTCCCGCAGTCGTTCGAGTTCTCGACGCTCGGCGGCTGGCTGGCGACGCGCGCCGGCGGCCACTACGCGACCGGGCCGACGCACGTCGAAGATCACTGCCACGCGCTGACGCTCGTCACTCCGCGCGGCGAGCTCGCGACGCACCGCCATCCCGCGAGCGGGGCAGGGCCCGAGCCGCTGCGCCTCGTGTGCGGCAGCGAGGGCGCGCTCGGCGTGATCGTCGAGGCGTGGATGCGCGTCGTGCCGCGGCCGCGGTTCCGCGCGTCGGCGTCGCTCGCGTTCCGGCGGTTCGACGACGGCGTCGCCGCGACGCGCGCGCTCGCGCAGTCGGGCCTCCAGCCGGCCAACGCGCGGCTGCTCGACGCGGCGGAGGCGCGCCTCCACCGCGTGCGGTTCGATGGCACGAGCGTGCTGCTCGTCGGCTTCGAATCGGCAGATCACGCGATGACCGCGTGGCTGGCCCGCGCGCTCGAGCTCGCGCGCGATCACGGCGGCGAGCTCGTCAGCGGCCCGACCGAGCAGGACGACGCGTCACGCTCCGGCGAGGCCGGCTCGTGGCGGCAGGCGTTCTTCGACGCGCCGTACCTGCAGTCCGCGCTGCTGTCGATCGGCATCCTGTCCGACACGTTCGAGACCGCGTGCACGTGGGCCGCGTTCCCGGCGCTCCACGCGCGCGTCACGGCCGCCGTGCAGGCCGCGCTCGACGCCGAATGCGGTGGTGGGCTCGTCGCGACGCGGTTCACGCACGTGTATCCCGACGGGCCGGCGCCGTACTACACGTTCGTCGGCGCGCTGCGTCCCGGCGGCGAGCTCGCGCAGTGGCGGGCGATCAAGGCGGCCGCCAGCGACGCGGTCGCCGCCGCCGGCGGCACGATCACGCACCACCACGCGGTCGGCCGCACGCACCGGCCGTGGCACGAGCGCGAGCGCGGCCCGCTCCTCGGCGAGGCGCTCGCCGCGATCAAGCGCGCCTGGGATCCGCACGGCATCATGAACCCGGGCGCGCTGATCTGACGAGCCGCCAAGACGCGGACAGTCAAGATGATCGTTCGCGCGCCTCGCGCGTGAAGATCGCGCTTGGCGTCTGTCTTGGCGTGCATGGCGTCTTGGCGGCCATTCTTCTGGCTACTTCGCCGCGCGCGCCGTGCACTTGCCGCCGACGTTCGCGGCCTCGCGCAGCGCGTTGCAGACCTCGGCGTTCGGCGCGCAGTGCGCCTCCTTGCCGAGATCGAAGCACTGCGCCTTGAGGTAGCCGTGGCACTCGGTGAGATCGGGGAACCTGTCGGACATCCTCTTGCGATAGACCTGGCACTGCGCCGCGGTCAGCTTGCAGGTGCCCGCCGCCGAGTGCGCCGACTCGGTGCACGACCACACCGGCGCGCTCGGCTCGTCGAAGTCGACCTCGTTCGCCGCGCCGGTCGCCTTCGCCGGCGCCCGCGCGATCGCCTTCGGCGCGACCTTCGCGCGCTCGACGTCGCACGTGCCGACCATCGCGGTGCCCGCGCGCGTCGCCGCGTCGCGCATCGCGCCGCAGATCTCGGCCGATGGCGCACAGTGCGGGTCGTCGCCGACGAGGAAGCACGTCGCCGACCACTCGGCCGCACACTCCGGCAGGTCCTGGACGTGCGCGATCATGCGCGCGCGAAACGCGCTGCACTGCTCGAGCTGCGGCTTGCAGATGCCGATCTTCGAGCGCGTCGACGCCGTGCAGTACCACGACTCGGGCGCCGGGAACGTCTTCGCAGGGCTCGCCGCCGGCCGGGCCGGCGCCGTCACCGGCACCGCGTGCGCGGGCACGGCGCGCCTGGGTAGCTCGACGACCTTGAAGTCCTTCTCGTTCGCGATCGTCACGGTCGTCGACCACGCCGGCACGGTCTTGCCGCGCGCGCTGATCCTGTACGTGCCGCCGTCGATCGGCAGCGCCTGGTTCCACACCGCGGGATCGAGCACCGCGTCGTCGCGCTTGATCTCGAGACCCTCGACGCGCGCCTCGGCCGGGACGCGGATCTCGAGCGTCGACAGCCGCGCCTCGAGCTTGTCGGCGTGGTCGGCCGCGACCTGGTGCAGTTGCCTGCCGACGTCATCGGTCGCGCTGCGCGTGTCGCGCTCGGCGTCGAGGAACAGCCCCCACGCCGTCGCGAGCTGGTTGTTCTTCTCGCGGCAGTTCGCCTGGTTGAGGCGCGTCGAGATCGTCGGCCCTAGCTTCTCGCTCGCGTCGAACGCCGCGCACGCCTCGGCGATCTTGCCGAGCTTGAGCAGCCGCTTGCCGTTGCGGAACATCACCTCGGCCTGCGCCGACGCCGGGTCGGCGTGCGTCGCGGGCACGAGCGCGACCGCGACGAGCGCGATCGACGCCCAGCGCGCTACCACGAGCCGAGCCACGCCACGCCTCCGACGTCGCGCCCGACGACCGGCGCGAGCGCGCTGCGCTCGCGGCTGTGGCCGCGATCGTGCAGCCACAGGTACATAGCGACGCCGCCGGCGACGACGCCCGCCGCCGCCATGCCTTCGGCGACGTAGCGCTTCGTGTTCGCCGAGTGCCACAGGTCGAGCGACTTGTTGTAGTCGGTCGCCGCCGCGGCCTTCGCGTCGTCGTACGTCGAGTCGCCCCACAGCGAGAACCCGAGCGCGCCGCCGAGCAGGACGACGGCGCCGCCGCCGAGCACGAGCGGCACGCGCGAGCCGCCGCTCGCGGCAGGCTCGGGGTGCTCGGGCTCGGGCTGCGCGGCCGCGGGCGCCGGCACGGCAGTCGCGCGCGCGGGCTCGTGCAGCGCCGGCACCTCGACGGTCTGCGCGTCGGCCTCGGGCTGGACGGTCACCGTCGCCGACCACTCGTCGCGGCCGGGGGCGCGCGCGACGATCTTGTACGTGCCGCCGTCGATCGGCAGCGGCACGTTCCACGTCGCGGGATCGACCGCGATGCCATCGCGCGTGACCTCGAGCCCTCGCACGTGATCGTCGGCGACGTGGATCGTCAGCTTCGACAGCCGCGGCTCGAGCTTCTTGACCTTGCTCGCGGCGACCTGCGCGAGCTGCTGGTGCTTCGCGTCGTCGCCGGCGCGCGCGGCCTTCTCCGCGTCGGAGAACGTCGCGAGCGCGGTCGCGAGCTGGCCGTTCTTCTCGCGGCAGTCGGCGAGGTTGAGCAGCGTCGTCACCGCGGGATCGAGCTTCTCGCTCGCCTCGAACGCCTTGCACGCGTCGCTGTACTTCTTCGCCGCCATCAGATCGCGGCCCTGGCGGAACAGCACCTCCGCCTGTGCCGACGCCGACTGCGCGTGCGCCGCGGTCGACCACGCGAGGACCAGGACGAGGATGCTAGCGGGAGATCGGGATGCCATTTTCATCGAGCAACACGCCCTTGTTCGGCGGCTTGGGGGACTCCGGCGGCTTCTTCGCCGGCTCCCGCTTGGCCACGGGATGCGGCCGCTCCTTCGCGACCACCGGCGCCGGCTTCTTCGCGACGACCCACCGCGTGCCGTGCACGAGGTCGGTGACGTCGTGGCCGAGCTGCCATGACGAGATGTCGTCGTTGGTGCCAGCGGCGCCATCGGGACCGAGCGAGATCGCGCCGATGATCTGGTGCGCCGGCTGATCGGTGCACGTCAGCTGCAGCGGATGGCCCCACGGATCCTTGTCGGTGATCCCGAGCGCCGCGACGTCGGGGCACTCGGCGCCGGCGTGATCCTTGGCCCACGCGGCGAACGCCGTCAGCACCGCCTTCATGTGCGGCGTCACCTGCGCTTCGGGCGTCGGCGGCGGCGCGGGCGGGGCAGGCGCGGCCGCGGGCGCCGCCGGCGGCGGGGTCGGTGCCGGTGCCGCCGCGGCCTGCTCCTTGGAGCCGCCGCCGCGGGTCGCCACGATCGCGATGCCACCGCCGACCGCCGCGAGCGCGGCGACGCCGACGATCAGGCCCGTGCGCGAGCGCGGCGCCCCTGGCGACGTGCCCGCACCGGCGGCCGTTGACAGCGTCGTCGGCGTCGGGCCGACGGCCGGGTACGGGGAGTGGCCCGACGGCCGCGACGCGATCGTCACCTGCGGCGAGCTGCCGAGCAGCCCGGCGATCGCGACCGACAGATCGCCGCCGCTGGCGAAGCGATGGTTCGGATCCTTCGCGAGGCAGCACAGCACGATCTGATCGACCTCGGGCGGGATGCCGGGCGCGACCATCGACGGCGCGGGCGGTGGCTCGCGCAGGTGCATCGCGATGATGTCGCCGACGCCCTCGGCCTCGAACGGCGGCCGCCCGGTGATCAGCGTGAACAGCACGCAGCCGAGCGCGTAGACGTCGGAGCGCTGGTCGACCTGACCGGCGCCGCGGCACTGCTCGGGAGACATGTACGTCGGCGTGCCCATCACGGCCGACGTCTGCGTCTTGACGTTCGTGTCGCCGGTGAGCTTCGCGATGCCGAAGTCGACGATCTTCGCGCGCTCGCCGCCGGCGACCTCGGGATCCCGGACGATGAAGAGGTTCTCCGGCTTCAGATCGCGGTGGACGATCCCGCGCTGGTGCGCGGCGCCGAGCGAGCTCGCGACCTGCCGCATCAGGCGCAGCGCATCGCCGACCGTCAGCCGGCCGGTGCGCTGGAGGCGGCGGTCGAGCGTCTCGCCCTCGAGCAGCTCCATCACGATGTACGCGCTGCCGTCGACGTGCTGGCCGAAGTCGAAGATCTGGAC
>JBLMXA010000956.1:0-6722 GCA_050257515.1 Acidobacteriota bacterium
ACGCGACGCTCGGCAGCATCCGCTTGAGCGCGACCGACTTGCGAAATCCCGCGACGCCTTGCGTCTCGGCGCGGTGGACCGTCGCCATGCCGCCGAGGCCGAGCTGCTCGTACACGAGGTACGGACCGAACTCCTCCGGCACGGCTTCATTCTATTACGGACATGCCGGGACCGGCTGTCCGTGTGCGAGCGCCTTCAAGGCATCGTAGTTGTGCTGGATATTCTTGGTCACCTGGTCGGCGCTCGCGCTGGTCGCGTTCAGGTGCTCGACGAACGACAGCTCGGTGACATCCGGATCGTCGGTCGCGAGCACCTCGATCGTGCCCTCGCTGAGCCCGATGAAGCTCGAGCCCTGGGTCTTCTGGTGCTTGGCCATCGCGATCGTCGGCGCGGCGTCGCTGCCCTCGACGACGCCGAACCGCCACTGATCGTCCCACTGCACGGTCAGCACGTCGACGTACGTGTAGTGGATCAGCAGCGAGTACTCGTAGGCGGGATCGTTGGCCTCGTCGTAGGTCTGCGACGTCGTCGAGCACGTCGCGATGTACGGTGGCGGCACCAGCACCGCCCCCCAGTACTGGGCCGGCGGCACGAGCACGTAGCCGCGCGCGTAGACGTGGATGTAGTCGGTGTCCTTGGACGCGACCACCAGCGTCTCGTCGTACGGGCTCGTCTCCTCGGCGACGGGGTTGTCCTCGAGCGGCTCGAGCCCCGGCGGGAACGGCGTCTTGACGGTGTGCTGGCAGGCCGCCAGCACGATGACCAGGAGCGCGCGTCTCATCCAACCGGCGCCGCGGGTGGCGGCGCGTCCGGCGTGCGCGAGCGGAAGCGCGCGCGCGCCTGCGGCGAGATCTTGCGGTTGACGAGCAAGATCGTCGAGACCGGCAGGATCAGCTGGATGACGAGCGGGCCGAACACCAGCGTGTCGCTCATGCCCATCTTGCCGTGCCCGGAGCCTGCGTGGCGGACGGCGTCGAGGATCGGCCAGTACAGATACACCGTGACCGCCACGGCGACCGCGCCGAAGATCGTCGCGATGATCTTGCTCTGCGGGCTCATCCGCACCAGCTCGTAGCCGGCCCACGCCTGCAGCAGGACGAGGCCGACCGACCACCACATCGAGCGCAGCCCGGCCGCGCCGCCCATCGCGAGCAGCTCGCCCATCGGGTTGTGGCGCATCTCGCGCGGATCCATCGAGAACTGCATCAGCAGGAACGACGCCTGGTAGACGGCGAGCGCGATGAGCAGCCAGCCGAGCCACGTCAGGCCCGCATCCGGCGACCGGCGATGGACCGGCGCCTGCGAGCCGGCGAGCAGATCGGCGAACTGGCGGTCGCTGAAGAAGCGGCGAATGATCAGCGGCCACGCCATCAGCATCCACACCAGGCCGCACACGACGGTGAGGCTCGTCAGCTCGAAGCTGATCGACATGATGAACAGCATCAGCGCGCCGCCAGCGCAGAACGAGCTGATGACGCCGAAGTTCGCGTAGCGGTTCGCCAGCTCGACCGAGCGGTCGACCGACGTCTCGCGCAGGCCGGACAGGCCCGCCTGCACGTGCAGGAACGAGCGGACGACGAGCATCGCGAGCGACAGCACGATCAGCACGCCCGGGCCCTTCGTCAGCACGCTGCCCGGCAGCGACAGCATGTAGAAGAGGAGCGTCGCGCCGCCGACGAGCCCGCACAGGCCGAGCACCGTCATCAGGATCGAGGCGCCCTCGAAGCCCTTGTCCTCGGTCAGCGGCAGGTCCTCGTTGAAGCGCTTGAAGCGGGGCAGCGCGAGGATGCCGAGCAGCACGGCCGGCCACAGCGCGAGGCCCGCGGCGATCGCGAGCGCGACCTTGCCGGGGGCCTCGAACTTGAACGCGATCACCGCGCCGAACAGCGCGGAGTGACCGAGCGCGAACAGGATGTAGCGGCGGATGCCGGCGATCCGGCTGCCCTGGCCGCTGCCGGCGACGCCGTACAGCAGCTGCGCGCCGGCGCTGCGATGCACGAGCGAGCGTGCGATCGACAGACCGAGCAGCAGCAGCATCCACAGCATCTCGCCGTTGCCGCTGCCGTGCATCTGCGACGACTGGATCAGAATGACGAACAGCAGCAGCGACATCGTCGCGGCGAACAGATTCCCCGCGAGCTGCATGATCATTCCGAGACTGGACAGGCCCTGGTCCGCGGGCACACCGGCATCTACTAGATCGACCACCTCTGGCTGTTCGGTCATGCGCGCCTAGATAACACGCCGAACCGCACCGTTCACGGGAGATTTCGCGCGCGACGAAGACGGTCGGCGAGCAGGGGGAGCCGATCCTGCCCCCACGCGACGAAGTCTCCCACCCGGAACGACGGCACGCCCCACAGCCCGATCACGGCGAGATCCGCGGCATTAGCCTGCGCCCACTTCGTCGCGGCGGGGTCGTGCAGCGCGTCCTTCGCCTCCGCCCAGGGAAGCTCGGCGCGCTCGCAGACGTACCGCAGATCGACGTACGCGGTCATGTCGCGCGCCTCGGCCCAGATGCCGCGCATCACCGAGCGCGCGAGCGGCAGCGCGCGGCCCCTGGCGTCGGCGAAGTAGGCCAGCCCGATGCAGTTGGTCACGCCGTCGCCGAGCGGATCGCAGATCTCGCCGAACGCGATGCCCTTGCGGTCGGCCTCGCGCTTGGCATCGGCGACGAGGTACAGCTTCTTCTGCGTCGGCAGCGGCATGCCGCGCGTCACCATCGGCAGCACCGGGCGCAGCACGAGCGGCAGCTGATACGGCGCGAGCACGTCCTCGATCTGCTCGAGCGCCAGGTAGCTGTACGGCGAGCGGAACGAGTACCAGAGCTCGCACTGCTTCGCCGCGAGCGGCTTGGCGCCGCGATCGACCTCGGGCCTCGGCGCCACGACGCCGGCGACCGCCTTGCCGGTGTCCTTCGCGAGCGCCTGCTCGAGGTACGGCAGGCGGTCGATGCCCCAGTACCACGTGCCCGCGTAGTGGAACATCGCGCCCATGTAGTGGCCGGCCTTGCGCAGCTCGGCGTACTTCGCGTTCAGGATCGGCGCGACGGAGCCGTGCGACTCGGCGCCCCACGTGCCGAGCAGCTTCGCGAGCTGCTTCTTGTCGCCGCTCCACATCGCGGTGGTCAGCTCGAGCGCGCAGCGCAGCTGATCGGCGGCCGGCCGCTCGCGCACGAGCGCCGTACCGACGTCGCGGACGGCGCCCGGATCCGCATCCTTCTTGCCGGGGAACTCGACGTTCCAGTAGTCGGCGAGCTGCTGGGCGTCGCGCACGCGATGGATCTCGCGCAGCTGCGGCGCCGGATCGACGTCCGAGGCCGGCGGCGTGATCACGTGGAACGCGAGCTCGACGCCGTACGCGTCGACGAGCCGCTGCGCAGCCTGTGCGGCGAGGTAGCTCCATGGATCGGCGATCTCGAAGTAGAGATCGAGCTTCCTGGTCGCGCCGGTGACGCGCTGCCTGAGCTCGAACGCGGTGCGCCGCGCGACGTCGCCGGCGGGGCCGAGCCACGTCGCGATCGCCTTGCCCTTGAGGCGCTTGGTGATGATCACGGCGCGCACCTTAGCGCAACCGGCGCCGGGGCGTGCTGTCATGTGCGGATGCGCGGCCTGCTCGTCCTCTTGATCGCGTGCGCTGCCCCCGCGGCGCCGCACGGATCGCCGCTCGAGGTGAAGACCGATCGCGGCATGGTGGTCGGCCAGTTCGAGGACGGCGTGCGGGCGTTCCTCGGCATCCCGTACGCGACCGCGCCGAGGTGGCGGCCGCCGGGCGAGGTCGCCGCGTGGAGCGCGCCGCGCGACGCGAGCCATTACGGCCTGGCGTGCCCGCAAGTCGAGGCCGGCTATCACCGCGACACCGGCGAGGAGTGCCTGAACCTCAACGTGTGGGTGCCGCCCGGCGACCACCTGCCGGTGATGCTGTGGATCCACGGCGGCGCGTTCATCGGTGGCGCCGGCAGCGACGACCTCTACGTCGGCGCGAACCTCGCGAAGCGCGCGCGCGCGATCGTCGTCACGATCAACTACCGGCTCGGGCCGCTCGGCTGGGCGTCGAACCGCGCGCTCGCGGCGGAGCAGGGCGTCGCCGCGCTGCCCGCGTTCGGCCTGCTCGACCAGCGCGCGGCGATGCGGTGGGTGCAGCGCAACATCGCCGCGTTCGGCGGCGATCCCGCACAGGTGACGATCTTCGGCGAGTCGGCCGGCGGCTGGAGCGTGTGCGCGCAGCTCGCGATGCCGGGCAGCCGCGGGCTGTTCGCGCGCGCGATCATCATGAGCGGCGCGTGCGCCGACGCGCTCGTGTTCTCCGCCGACCAGGCGAACGCGCAGGGCGACCAGCTCGCCGCGAAGGTCGGCTGCACGAGCGGCGACGTCGCCGCGTGCCTGCGCGGCAAGCCCGCCGACGAGATCGCGGCCGCGCTGCCGTTCCGCCGCGGCATGCTGCTGCCGCCCGGCGTGTGGTGGGGGCCGATCGTCGACGGCCGCGAGCTGCCGAAGGTGCCGCTCGCCGCGATCCGCGCCGGCGAGCTCGCGCGCGTGCCGCTGATGATCGGGACCGCGCGCGACGAGGGCACGCTGCACGTCAGCGGCTACAAGGAGGTCACCGCCGGCGAGCTGGCGTGGTTCGTCGGCGACGTGTTCGGCGAGCGCGCGGCCGCGCCGGTCGTCGCGCGCTACCAGCGGCCGACGCCGAAGGACGCGCTGCGCGACATCGTCACCGACGGGATCTTCGCGTGCAACACGCGGCGGGCCGCGCGCCTGGTCGCCGCGCGCGGCGTGCCGGTCTACCTCTACGAGTGGACGCACGCGCTCGACGGCCCGCCGTTCGCGCACGCGCTCGGCCCCACCCACGGCGTCGACGAGTTCTTCCTGTTCGGCGTCACCGCCGAGGGCATCGGCCCGAGCCCGCGCGAGCAGCCGCTGGTCGAGCTGACGCAGGACGCGTGGGGCAAATTTGCCCACGGCGGCGAGCCGTGGCCGCGCTACGACGGCAGCCGCTACCAGATCCTCGATCTGCAGCCGGCGATCGGCGAGCACTGGAAGGACGACGTCTGCGACTTCTGGGATTCCCTGCTATGACTCGGCGCGATGTCCGACGACCTCGAGGACCGGGTGAAGGCCGCGATCGAGCTGATCGAGCAGCTCGGCAGCGACCTGCCGCGCCTCGCCGAGCTCGATGAAGAGCTGAGGATCCGGCTCGTCAGCGCGGCCGGCCAGCTGTCGCGCCCGGATCGCTACAGCCGCAAGGCGCTCGGCAAGGCGCTCGCGCGTGCCCGCTACCGCGCGCGCCGCGACGCCGATCGCTCGCTGCTCGATCAGACCGGCATCCGCGCGCTGCGCAGAGAGCCGGTGTTTCGCACGCCGCTGCCGAAGCCGAGCTGGCCGCTCGAGCTCGCCGACGACGGTGGCGAGGACGCGTGGGCCGAGGCCGAGGCGCGCCGCGACGAGGACACCCCGCGCCCCCGTGTCACCGATTCACCGTCGCAGGACTCTGGTCCTGCGACGGTGACGACCGCGCGGCTCTGCTACGTGTGCAAGAGCCACTTCCACGAGCTGCACCACTTCTACGACCAGCTGTGCCCGCCGTGCGCGGAGCTGAACTTTCGCAAGCGCGAGCAGACCGCGGATCTGCGCGGGCGCGTCGTGCTCGTCACCGGCGCGCGCGTGAAGATCGGCTACCAGGCCGCGATCATGCTGCTGCGCGCCGGCGCCGACGTGATCGTCGCGACCCGGTTCCCGCGCGACGCCGCGCGCCGGTTCGGCCGCGAGGTCGATGCCGCCGACTGGACGCAGCGCCTCCACATCTACGGCATCGATCTGCGGCACACGCCGAGCGTCGAGGTGCTCGCGCGCCACCTGCTGCAGACGCAGTCGCGGCTCGACGCGATCATCAACAACGCGTGCCAGACCGTGCGCCGGCCGGCGGGCTGGTACGACCACGTCGTCGCGCAGGAGCACGAGCCGCCGCAGACCGCGTTCGAGCGCGCCGTGCTCGATCGGGGGAACGCGCTCGTCGCCGGCGACGAGATCCGCGCGGTCGGCTTGTGGAAGAGCGCGGTGCTGTCGCAGGTGCCGCTGCTCGCCGAGGATCTCGAGAAGAGCCACGCGCTGTACCCGGTCGGCCGCCTCGATCAGGATCTCCAGCAGGTCGATCTGCGCGACTTCAACTCGTGGCGGATGACGCTGGCCGAGGTGCCGACCGCCGAGCTACTCGAGGTCCACCTCGTCAACGCGGTCGCGCCGTTCGTGCTGAACGCGCGGCTGCGCCCGCTGCTCGCCAAGGTGCCGACGAAGGACGCGCACGTCGTCAACGTGTCGGCGATGGAGGGCCAGTTCTACCGGCGCTGGAAGACCGACAAGCACCCGCACACGAACATGGCGAAGGCCGCGCTCAACATGATGACGCGGACGAGCGCGGCGGATTACGTGCGCGACGGCATCCACATGAACTCGGTCGACACCGGCTGGGTCACCGACGAGGATCCGGTGCACCACGCGCAGCGCAAGCAGGCCGTGCACGGGTTCCATCCGCCGCTCGACATCGTCGACGGCGCGGCGCGAATCGTCGATCCGCTGTTCGACGGCATCAACACGGGCCGCCACCTGTGGGGCCTGTTCCTCAAGGACTACAAGCCCGCGCCGTGGTGATGCGATGCCGTCCGTGAGGGTCGGCGAGATCCGGTGGTGAGCCGCGCTTCGGCGAGAGCCTCGCTGGGCGCGAAC
>JBLMXA010000957.1:0-7416 GCA_050257515.1 Acidobacteriota bacterium
CACGTTCCACGTCCCGTACAGCGGCGCTGACCTCGACTTCGGCAACGTCTGCCTCGGCGCGGGCGGCGGCAAGACGCTCGGGTTCTGGACGAACAAGAACGGCGAGACGTTGTTCAAGGGCACCGATAGCGGTGCCGCGTCGCTCGCGATGCTCGTCGGCCTCAACCTCGTCAACGCCGGCGGCATACCGTTCGATCCGACGACCTACGCGCAGGTGAAGACGTGGTTCAACAACGCCACCGCGACGAACATGGCGTACATGCTGTCGGCACAGCTCGCGGCGATGGAGCTGTCCGTGCAGAAGGGCGTCGTCGACGGCGCAGCGCTCGTCTACGCGCCCGGTGTCACCGGCGCGAGCGCGCTCGGGTTCATCTCGGTCACCGCGCTGATGGCCGAGGCGAACACGCAGCTCGGGCTCGACGGCAACACGCCGAGCGGTGACCCGAACCGCGCCTACCAGGAGACCGTCAAGAACGCGCTCGACCACGCGAACAACAACCTGACGTTCCTGCAAGCGACCGCCTGCGCGATCGACTTCGGGACCGCTGGGATCATCCAGCAGTCGGTGAACAGCGTGCCCGGGATGCTGCTGACGCGTCAGTCACAGTAGTGCCCGCTGCCGATGGGCGGGCAGCCGTGCAAGGCGAGCACGTCCATCGTCGTCGCCACGCCGATGTGGATGAGCACGCCGCCCCACAGCGACTTCGTCCGCATCGCCAGGGTCCCGAGGATCAGCCCGGCGCCGATCGCGCCGAGCGTCTCGGGCAGCGGCTTGCCGTAGTGGATCATGCAGTACGGCACGATCATCACGAAGATCGCGTTGGAGCCGAGCGCGCGGCGCAGCCCGTTGAGGATGAAGCCGCGGAAGAAGAACTCGAGCGACACGAACTGCGCCGCGTACAACGCCTCCCAGATCGCGAGGTCGGTGTAGGACCGGTTCGCCATGCGGTAGAACGGGTACGTGTGGCGGAACGCATCGGTGCGCGACGCGAGCAGCACCGCCGGCAGGACGCACAGGAACAGCACCACGTAGATCCACAGGTGCTTGAAGAAGCCGCGGAGCGAGATGTGGTAGTCGCGGATGCGCTCGCCCATGCACGCGAGCACGATCATCGGGATGCCGACGTAGCCGAAGCAGCGCCAGCCCGACCACCACGCGAACCCGCGCAGCTCGTAGTAGAGGTCGCCCTTGACCGCCTTGAAGTGATCCTCGTAGAAGCCGCGGTCGCCGAGGTACTCCTGCAGCGTCAGCGACACCGCGACGGTGACGAGGATGACGAGCACGCGCCAGTCGAACCGGCCGCGCTGCTCGGGCGACCGCTCGGTCTCGTCGTCGATCGCGCGGAACTGATCGATGCTGACCAGGCGCAGGAACTTGAGAAGGAACACTACTTCTTCCCGAGCACCGCCGCGGCCTGGCGCAGCCGACGCCGCGTGATCTCCTTGCCGAGGACCTCCATCGTCTGGAACAGCGGCGGCGACGCCTTGCGGCCGGTGACCGCGAGCCGCAGCAGCATGAACGAGTGCTTCGCCTTCCAGCCGAGCGCCTCGGTCCACGCGCGGGCGAGCTCCTCGAGCTGCGCCGCGTTCCAGCCGTCCTTGGCCTCGAAGCGGTCGACGTAGTCGAGCAGCGCCTTCGCGACGTCGTGCGACGACACCTCGGGGACGACCAGCTCGGGCAGCACGGGCGTGTAGTCGAGATCGCCCGAGAAGAAGTACTCGGTCGCCGGGATGAACTCGTCGAGCTTCTTGATGCGCTCGCGCACGAGCGGCAGCACCTTGACGAGGTAGTCCTTGTGGAGGCGCCACTCGATCAGCGCGTCGGCGAGCTGCTCGTAGTCGAGCTCGTGCAGGTACTGCTCGTTCAGCCACTTCAGCTTGTCGAGATCGAACACCGGGCCGCCGAGCGACATCCGGTCCCACGAGAACACCGACACCATCTCGGCGAGCGTGAACTTCTCGCGATCGCCGCCGAACGACCACCCCATCAGCGCGAGGAAGTTGCGGAACGCCTGCGGCAGGATGCCGATGTCCCGGTAGTAGTTGATCGACACCGGGTGCTTGCGCTTGCTGATCTTCGACTTGTCGGTGTTGCGGAGCAGCGGCATGTGGATGAACTCGGGCAGCTCCCAGCCGAACGCCTTGTAGAGCAGCACGTGCTTCTGCGTCGACGAGATCCACTCCTCGGCACGGATCACGTGCGTGATCTGCATCAGGTGATCGTCGACGACGTTCGCGAGGTGGTACGTCGGCAGGCCGTCGCTCTTGAGCAACACCTGGTCGTCGATCTCCTTCGCGTCGCGCGTGACCGTGCCGCGCAGCCGGTCGGTGAACTCGATCGGTCCCTCGAGCGGCACCTTGAGCCGGATCACGTGCGGCTCGCCGTGCGCGGCGCGCACGGTGCCGTCGCTCGGATCGAGATCGCGGCAGTGGCGGTCGTAGCCGAGCGTCTTCTTCTCGGCCTGCTGCTGGACGCGCAGCTTCTCGAGCCGGTCGGGCGTGCAGAAGCAGCGGTACGCCTCGCCGCGCTCGAGCAGCACGCCGGCGTGGTCCTTGTAGATCTGCGCGCGCTCGCTCTGCCGGTACGGCGCGTACGGGCCGCCGACATCCGGACCCTCGTCCCAGCTGAGGCCGGTCCAGCGGAGTGCGTCGAAGATCATCTGCTCGGAGTCGGCGCGCGCGCGAGACTGATCGGTGTCCTCGATCCGCAGCACGAACTTGCCGGCCTGCTGCCGCGCGAACACGTAGTTGAACAGCGCGATGTACGCCGTGCCGACGTGCGGATCTCCCGTCGGTGATGGTGCAATTCGCACACGCACGGGGCGGGACGCCTCAGCCATCGTGGGCCCTTGTAGCACGCCGTGATAACCTGCCGGAAGGCATGCGGTCCTTAGCCTTGGTCGTGGTCGTTCAGATGATCGGCGGAGCGACGGCGGGTGCGGGGACGATCAGCGGCGAGGTCACGGCCGCGAAGGCGCACTGGACCCCCGACGGCAGCCGGATCGTCACCGAGTCGACCGTGCACACCGCGAGCGGCGACGTCACCGTCAGCCAGCTCGGCGGCACGGTCGACGGGTTGACGATGATGTCGTTCCCGTCGCCGCCGACCCTGCACGCCGGCATGATGGTCGATCTCGTCGTCCACGACGACGTCGATCTGGTGCAGCAGCACTACAACGTCGTCGACGACGTCCGCGTGACCTACGATCCCAGCGCCGAGCCGAGCGGGTTCGTGCGCACCGGGCCGACGAAGGACGGGCATTACCTGTACTGGGAGTCGGGCTGCGTGTTCGTCACCGTGGACTCCGCCGGCACCACCGCGGTCGCCGACGACCAGGAGTTCTCCGTGATCGATGCGTCGATCGCGACGTGGAACAACGACACCCACACCGCGAGCTGCTCGTACCTGCAGGTCATCGAGGATCCGAAGAAGCCCGTCGAGGTCGGCAAGGACAACACGAACGTCATCAAGTTCCGCGACACGAGCTGGTGCCGGCCCGCGATCAACGGCGATCCGATGCGCTGCTACAGCCCGGCGGCGGCGGGCATCACGACCGCGACGTTCGTCGACGACGCGACGAGCTCGCGCGACGGCGCGATCGTCGATGCGGACATCGAGATCAATGGCGTCAACTTCGCGATCTCGGTCAACGGCCAGACGAATTCGCAGCAGCCGTGCCATGCCGAGCTGCAGAACACGATGACGCACGAGCTCGGTCACTTGCACGGCCTCGAGCACACGTGCCTCGCCGCCGGCGATCCGCCGCGCGTCGACAACAACGGCAACCCGGTGCCGTCGTGCTCGGGCAACACCGATCCCGCGATCGTCAACGCGACGATGTACAACTTCCAGGACTGCGGCGAGACGAAGAAGGAGACGCTCGATCCCGACGACGAGAACGCGATCTGCGTGATCTACCCCGTCGCGAAGGATCCGATGACGTGCGCCCGCGTCGGCTCGGGGAGCGGCTGCTGCGACGCCGGCGGAGATCCGCGCGGCGCCGCGATAATGACGGGAATCATCGGTCTCCTCCTCCGTCGTACTCGTACACGTGCTCGTACTCGATCGCGGCGAGCGGCATCGCCGACGCTCTAAACGGCCGGGAGACCGAGCACGAGCACGATTCTTGGTACGCTGACGTTCGACCGCGTATCCTGTAGGCGATGAGCGGCATGGTCTGCCCGGCCTGCGGCGTCGCCGTGACGCCGGGGTACGTGCGCTGCCCGAAGTGCAAGAAGCCGCTGCCGCGGCGCGCGACGACGAGCGCCGCCCAGGGCGGCACCGCGGTCGTCGACCGCAGGCCGCCGTGGAAGCTGATCGGCATCGTCGCGCTCGCGCTCGTCGTGATCGGCGGCGTCTGGCAGGGCCGCAAGGCGTTCCGGGACTACCGCTCGAAGGTCGCGGCCGGCGTGCCGCGCGACGCCGCCGACGTCCCGGCCGCGCCGGCGCCGTCGCAGGGTCCCGCGCCCGCGCCGGGGCCATCGCCGGCGCCCCCGCCGGCCGCCGCGCCGAGCGCGCCCGACGCCGGCGAGGTCGCGAACGAGCTGCACCGCTCGCTCGAGCGCGCGCAGCTGTGGTCGACGGTCGAGATCGTCGGCGATCACGTCGACGTCAGGTCATCCTCCTGCGGCGATCCGCAGATGCGGCCGATGCTCGACGGCGCGGCCGGTGGGTTCAAGGCCGCCGGCTTGACCCGATTGCGCTGCCTCGAGCAGAGTGGCACCGTCGTGTTCCAACGTGACCTCTGATCCGCCTCCTCCCGAGCCGTCGAAGCCGCACCGCCTGATCCTGCCGCTCGGCATGCGCGTGCTCGTGCAGGTGATCCGCGACGACGAGCGCACCGACGCCGGCCTCTACCTCCCGGCCGGCGCCAAGGAGGCTCAGGACGACGCGCTCTACGGCAAGGTGATCGAGGTCGCGCGCGACCGGCCGACGACCGACGAGGCGACCGAGAACGTCTCCGGCGTGCCGCACGGCGCGTACGTGCTGTTCCGCAAGGACGCGGGCGTGCGCGTGCCGTGGGACGACCGGCTGCGGCTGATCGACGTCAAGGACGTGCTCGCGACCGTCGAGGAAGTCCACGCCGAGGAGGCGCACTGATGTCCACCACGCCACCGCCGCCGCGCCCCGACATCCCCAAGCTCGCCGAGCTGCCACTCGTGATCGACACGCCGCGCGTCCAGCTGCGGCCGATCGCCGAGACCGACGTCGACGACATCTGGCCGTACGCCTCGGATCCGGAGTTTCCGCGCCACATGAGCTGGGCCCCGCACCGCGATCGCGACGAGACGCGCGCGTGGATCGCGAGCTGCGCCGAGGCGCTCGCGGCCGGCACGGCGGTGACCTGGGCGATCGTGCACGAGGGCCGTGCGTGCGGCACGGTCGGGCTCGAGGCGATCCGCTGGCACCTGCGGGCGTGGCGCGTCGATCGTGCCGATCTCGGCTACTGGATCGCGAAGCCGCTGTGGAACCAGGGGTTCGCGACCGAGGCCGCGACCGCGGTGACGCGCTGGGGCTTCGAGACGCTCGGGCTCCACAAGATCTCGGTCGGCTGCGCCGAGGACAACAAGCCCTCCAAGCGCGTGATCGAGAAGGTCGGCTACCGCTACTGCGGGCGCTGGGAGGACCACGCGTGGCGCGACGGCCGGTGGTGGAACCATCTCCGCTACGAGCTGACGATCGGCGAGTGGGGCGACACCGCCCGCACGCAGCGGTTCAAGCGACCGAGCCGGCCGCTGTAGTTCGTGCTACCTTCGCGGCTAACGACCGGAAACGTATGGACGTCCGCTGCGAGAAGTGCCAGACGGAGTACGAGCTCGACGAGAGCCGTCTGAAGCCGGGTGGTGTCACCGTCAAGTGCACCAACTGCGGCCACATGTTCAAGATCCGCAAGCGCTCGAACACGAACGTCGGCGTGCCGACGGTGAGCGCGAGCGATCCGCGCACCAAGCCGATCTCCGCGCGCACTCCGGTGACGAGCCAGGCGGTCACCGTCGCCAGCCCGGCGCCGACCGCGGCGGCGCCGAACGTCACCCCGCCGGGCGGCGCGGCGGTCCCCGAGGCCGCGGGCGATTTCGGCTCGGGCCCGAACGCCGACAAGCAGTGGCTGATCCGGCTCGCGAACGGCGATCAGAAGAGCTGCCGCGAGCTCGCGACGCTGCAGCAGTGGATCGTCGCCGGCATCGTCGATCGCGAGTCGCTGATCTCGCGCACGGGCAAGACGTGGAAGCGGCTCGGCGACATCCCCGAGCTCGGCCAGTACTTCGTGATCGCCGAGGAGGCGAAGGCGCAGCGCACGCAGAAGCCGACGGGCAAGCCGGGCGCCTCGACGGTGCTCGGCGTCGGCGCGCGGCCCGCCACGCCGACCAGCCCCGACGACGATCTCGAGCGGCGGTCGACCGGCGCCTACCAGCGCCGCCAGCCGACGCCGCCTCCGCCGCCGCCCGGGCCGCAGCGCTCGAGCGGCCCGATCGCGATGGCGCAGACCGAGCTGTCGACCGGGCCCAACAACACGCCGGCGCCGCGCCGCCCGCCGACGCAGCCGCCTCCGCCGCCGCGCCCGAAGGGGCCGACCGGCGAGGGCGATCGCCAGACCGGCGCGTGGGCCGCCGCCGACATCAAGCCGAGCCACTCGATGATCGAGATGCCGCAGGGCCCGAGCGGCGGCAAGCTCGCCGCGATCCCGGCCGAGCCGGCGTTCGCCGGGCGCGTCCGCGTCGAGCCGTCCGACGAGCGCTCGTTCCAGACCGGCAAGGTCCGCATGGCGGACGACGACGACGATCTGCTGCCGCGCCGCGGCGGGTCGCGCGCCGGGCTGTGGATCGCGATCGTGTCGCTGCTCGTGATCGCGGGCGCCGCGACCGTCGTCTACATGGTCGTGTTCCGCGACAAGAACCCGCAGGCCGCGCAGGCGCCGCCGGCACCGGCGGATGCCAAGGCGGTCGCGACGGTAGCCTCTGGCGCCGACGCCGCACCGGTCGTCACCGCGATCATCGATGCGCCGCCGCCGCCCTCGCCGCTCGACACCGCGAGGATCGAGCTCGCCGGCGGCGTCGAGACGAAGATGAAGCCCGCGCTCGACGCGCTCGCCGGCAAGGACGACGCGGCATCGCTCGCGATGCGCGCGCGGCTGACCGCCGCGATCGCGCAGAGCATGATCGACCGCGCGGGCCTCGTCGACAAGGCCGAGGGCGACAAGCTGCGCAAGGACGCCAAGCAGCTCGTCGTCGATGCGGCGACGCTCGCCGGCAAGGCGCTCAAGGCGCAGGCCGACGATGCGAGCGCGAACCTCGCGATGGCCGACGTGCTGCGCCTGCAGGGCAAGCCGGCGCGCGAGGTCCAGCGCTACCTCGACGCCGCGAAGGCCAAGGCGGCCGGCGACGCCGAGCTCGTGCGCTCGGTGGCGCTCGTCGGCG
>JBLMXA010000958.1:0-4346 GCA_050257515.1 Acidobacteriota bacterium
CCGGTCGCCGTCGTGGTGCCGGCGTCGCCGGCGTCGCTCGCGGTCGCGGCGTCGCTCGCGGTCGCGGCATCGCCGGCGCTGTCGAGCTGCGCCGCGTCGGGCCGCGCGTCGCGGCCGGGCCTGCCCGGGGCGTCGGCGGCGACACCGGCGACAGCGCTGCCGTGCGGGAACGAGCACCCGGCGAGCAGCACGATCGTCACCGCGGCGACCGCGGGGCGCGCGCTCGGGTGCGCGGCCGACGAGAAGTAGCGCTTGAGCCGCAACATCCGCCGCTCGAGCACGAACCACGACAACGACGCGAGGCCGATCGCGACCGCGATCTTCACCGGCACCCACGCGATGCCGGTGGTCGCGTCGAGCCCGAGGCGCGCCGCGCCGGCATTGGTCAGCGTGTCGGCGACGCGGTGCAGCAGGTACAGGCCGAAGCACAGCCGGCCGACGTAGCGCAGCCACGGCAGCCGCAGCGCCGCGGTCGCGCGATGCCCGCGCGCGAGCAGCACGAGGCCGACCAGCCCGGCGAACCCCGCGGCGACGACGCTGTAGCCGCCGACGCGTCCCCACGTCGTCGTGCGATCGAGCCCGCTCGCGACCGCGACGATCGCGGCGGCGCCGACGACGAGCGCGAACGGCCGGCGCATCCGCTGGAACCACTTCGAGCTGGCGAGGATCGCGAGCAGGCAGCCGGCGGCGATCGCGTCGGTGCGGCAGAACGTGAACAGGTACTGCAGGCGATCCTTCTCGGGCCACTCGATGAACGTCACCGCGCGCACGACCGGCGCGAGCAGGAACAGGCCGACGAGCACCTGCACGAGCCGCCGGCGACCGAGCCGGCGCACCAGGTGCGGGAACGTCACGTAGAACTGCTCCTCGATCGCGAGCGACCACACCGGCGCGAGCCAGTACGGCGGGTCCTTGCCGAACAGCCCCTCGGGCAGGTTGCCGAGGAACATCAGGTACCACGCCGACGAGCCAGCCTGCGCGTGCATCGCCGCCGAGCCGACCGCGAGCACGCCGCAGACGAACACGTAGTACAGCGGGAAGATGCGCAGCACGCGCCGCGCGTAGAAGTTGCGGAAGTAGCCGGGCTCGTCGCGCGTCGCGAGCAGGATGCGCGTGATCAAGTAGCCGCTGACGACGAAGAACAGATCGACGCCGATCCAGCCGAGCGCGGGCAGCGCCGACATCGAGTCGCGCGGCCACAGCCGGTGGACCATCACGAGCAGGATCGCGATGCCGCGCAGGCCATCGATCTCCGGGATCTGGCCTCGATCGTCGCGGCGCATCGCGCGTGGACGTTGCAGCGTTCGTGCCGCGAGCGCGCGCGCTAGCGCGCGGTCGCGAGGTTCGGCGAGCTGAGGCGCACGTCGGACGAGAACCACGCGACGTGACACGCGATCGCGGCGAGCGCGGCGGAGATCACGCGCTCGACCACCGCGTCGCTCGTCGCGATGTGCTCCAGCGCGTCCGCGAGCGCGCGCGGATCGGCCCGCGGTGCCGACAGGTACGCGGTGGGCGCGTCCGGCAGCTCGAACGCGATGTTCGCGCGCACGGCATCGTGGCGCCCGGCGATGTACTCGGCGAGGCACATCCAGCCGAGCGCCTCGACGTCGTCGCGAAACGGCACGATCGACGAGCACTGCGGCAGCCGCGCGATCTTCGCCGGCCGCAGCCCGAGCAGCAGCAGGTCCTGAACGATCCAGCTCGTCCGCGCGCGCTCCCGCAGATCGATCACGAGCGCGACGCGCGGCGTGAGCGCGAGCGCGGATTCGAGCGGCGCCCGGAACCCGTAGACGCGAACGAGGTGATGCAGATA
Source organism: Acidobacteriota bacterium (assembly GCA_050257515.1). Classification (GTDB taxonomy): domain Bacteria; phylum Myxococcota_A; class Polyangia; order Haliangiales; family Haliangiaceae; genus JABFXX01. The sequence goes on from JBLMXA010000958.1 coordinate 1,814, forward strand.
CTCCTTCGGCGCCACGACTCCCGATGCGAGCTCGAGCCACGGCGCATCGATCGCCGCGTGATGCGGGCGCATCGCGGTGTCGACCCGCGCGAGGACCGAGGGCGCGCCCGGCATGATCGCGCGTGAGGATGCAAATGGCGTGACACCACACGTTCGCCCTCCGACGGCGATCTGCGTACGCAGAGCGCGGCAGCCGGTCACGCTGCGCGGTCATGCCTCGGGCATGCGCGCACGCCCGCGCCGCGGTACGAAGCACGCTCGCTGCGAGCGCCTTCGCACGATCGTCGTCGGGCAACTGGCTGATCTCGCGCCCGCCTGCCGCGTACGAGCATTGCACGCACGGATGCGCCGGATGACCACGTCGTGGATGCTCGCGCGTCTCAAGCAGGAGACGCGACCTCACCACGGAGATGCCGACACGGCCCGTCTCGCGCCGCTCGTCACTCCGACGTCGGTGGGGTCGTACGCGACGTACCTCGCCCGGATCTTCGGTTTCGAAGCGGCGGTCGAGGACGCGCTCGCGCGAACGCCGGCGCTCGCGGTCGTGCTCGCCCCCACGTGCTGGCAGCGCGCCGCGTGGATTCGCGACGACCTCCTCGCGCTCGGGCTCGAGCCACCCGGCGAGGCGTCGCTGACGCGCTTTCCGCGGATCCCGGCGTTTCCGTCGGTCGCGCACGCACTCGGCTGGCTGTACGTGATCGAGCGCAACTCGCCGCTGCACGGCATCGTGCGCCGCCACCTCGCGCGACGCATGCCCGGGCAGATCGACGTCGCGAGCGCCTACCTGACGACCACCGATACGCTCGCGACGCAGCGCTGGCGCGCGCTCGGTGCCGTCCTCGACGAGGTCGCGCGCGACCCGTCGTCGGCCGACGAGGCGGTCGAGGCCGCACACGTCGCGTTTCGCGCGCAGCAACGGTGGCTGCGCAACACGCCGTCGCCGGAACGCGCGGACCGTCGGATCGCGTGAGGCGGCACGCGCGGTGCTTGGCTCCCGTTACGTGTCCTCCCGCGCTCGTCCCGTGCTCGCTGCGCTCGCGGTGGTCGCCGGTGTCTCGGCGTGCCGGCGCGACCACGCGCACGTGTCTCGCCGCGCGCGAGCGCTCGTACCGGTGACGCAGACCGCGCCGACCCCGACGACGCCTCCGTCGCACACCCAGGTCCGGCTGCCCAGCGGTCAGTCGATCGCGGATGTCGCCGCGCGCGTCACGCCGAGCGTCGTCAACGTGTTCTCCGAGCGCGAGCAGCCGTTCGAGATCGATCCGTTCGGCGGCTTCATCGGCGTGCCGCGCCGGCACGCGCTCAGCCTCGGTTCGGGTGTGATCGTGTCGCCCGACGGGATCATCGTGACGAACCATCACGTCGTCGAGAAGTCCGACGCGATCGCGGTCGTGCTCAAGGACGGCCGCGAGCTCGGCGCGAAGCTCGTCGGCACCGATCCGCGCAGCGATGTCGCCGTGCTGCGGATCGACGCGAAGAACCTGCCCGCGATCCAGCTCGCCGACAGCTCGAAGATCCGCGTCGGCGATCTCGTGCTCGCGATCGGCAACCCGTTCGGCATCGGCCAGACCGTGACGATGGGGATCATCAGCGCCACCGGGCGCGCGAACCTCGGCATCAACGACGTCGAGGACTTCATCCAGACCGACGCCGCGATCAACCCGGGCAACTCCGGCGGCGCGCTCGTCGACATGAACGGCCGGCTCATCGGCATCAACACGGCGATCATGTCGCGCAGCGGCGGCTACCAGGGCATCGGCTTCGCGATCCCGAGCAACATGGTCGTCCAGATCGAGGACCAGCTCCTGCGCCACGGCAAGGTCACGCGCGGCTGGCTCGGCGTCGCGATCGACGACGTCACCGACTCGGTCGCGATGCGCCTGCACGTCGCCCCGCGCAGCGGCGTCGTCGTCACCGAGCTGTCGCCCGAGGGCCCCGCCGCGCGCGCCGGGCTCGCGCTCGGCGACGTGATCCTCTCGGTCAACGGAGTGCGCGTCACCGATCCGGGACACCTGCGCAACCTCGTCGCGCTCGCCGGTCCGCATCGCGTCCACCTCGAGATCGTGCGCGGCGGCAAGGAGCAGGGGCGCGACGTCCAGCTCGTGCAAGCGCCGGACGAGCCGGTCAAGCCGACCGCGGATGCGGACGCCGGCGACGACGGCTCGCCGTGATCAGCGCTCGTCGCGATCGTCGAGCGTGGCGTCGGACTGGCTGACCACGGTGTCGGCGTCGACGAAGCGCGGCCTCGACACGCGCGGCTCGGGCGCGACGAGCGGCGGCTCGACATCGTAGGGATCGGCGCGCCGCGAGCCCTCGGCGAGCTCGGGCACCTCCTCGAGATCCTCGGCCTGCAGGTGCAGCTCGGTCGCCTCGGCGTCGGTGTCGATCCGGCGGTGCGCGGCTCCGCCGGTGCGCAGATCGGCCACCCACGCGGCGACCGCCTCGGGCGTCGCGTCGTAGTAGCGGCGCAGCGCGGCGAGCTCGCGGCGCAGCACGGCCGCGGACGGATGGCGATCCACGGGCTCGCGCGCGG
>JBLMXA010000959.1:0-4688 GCA_050257515.1 Acidobacteriota bacterium
CTCGTACTCGTACTCGTACTCGTGCTCGTGCTCGTGCTCGATCCGCTGCCGGTGCCCCCTCTGCCGCTCTGGCCCTGACAGCCGAGCACGAGCACGAGCACGAGTACGAGTACGATCTTCATTCCCAATCGAGCGTGGCCGCGAGCTGTGCGACCTGCTCGAGCCCGCGCGCGTCTTCCGCGTCGAACGCCGCGAGCTCGTAGCTATCGACGTCGAGCACCGCGACCACCCTGCCGTCGCGCACGATCGGTACGACGATCTCGCTCCGGCTGCCCGCGTCGCACGCGATGTGGCCGGGGAACTGGTCGACATCGGCGACGATCACGGTGCGCCGCTCGGCCGCCGCGGTGCCGCACACGCCGCGTCCGAGCGCGATCCGCACGCACGCGACCTTACCCTGGAACGGGCCGAGCACCAGCTCGTCCTCCCGCTCCCCAGCGTCCGCTGCCGCGCTCCGCTTCGGGCGCCGCACGTAGAAGCCGACCCAGCTCGCCACCGGCAGGCAAACGCGCAGCGCGGCCGTGATGTTCGCGAGGTTCGCGACGAGATCGGGCTCGCCGTCGACGAGCGCGCGGAGCTGCGGGAGCAGCTCGGCGTAGCGCGCCGGCTTGTCATCCTCGGGCGCCGCGAGCTCGATCGACTCGCTCACGGCGCCTATCCGGCGGCGAGCTGGCGCGCCGCGTTGAGCGCGCGCGGCAGGCCGAACGGGCTCGCGCGCAGCTGCAGGATCAGGAAATCGCCCTCGGTCGACAGCCCCGACACGTTGACGACCGGCGTCAGCGTGCCGAGCACCGCGCGCACGCGCTCGTTCGTGGCGAACTTCGGGTTCTGCATCAGGTCGAGCACGATGATGTCGTCGTGCGCCTCGACGAGCACCGGCGACTTCTTCGGCATGAACTTGGCGAGGTTGCCGGGCTTGCTGAGATCGAGCGCGCCGCTCTTGATGAGGCCGGCGACCGGCGTGAACGACTCGCCGAGCACCTTCATCGTCACGTCCGACAGGCGCAGCGTCACCTTGAACGCGTTGTCGCTGACCTCGAGGCGATCGACGCGGATCGACGCACCCGCGCGCACCGTCGTGCCCATCAGGTCGATCGTCGCGCCGATGCCGATCGCCGGCGGCCGCGGCGTGATCGTCACGTCCTGCGGCGCCTTCTTCGACGGCGGCGTGTTCGCGATGAACCAGCGCAGCGCGTCCAGGGGGACGGCGATCCGCATGCCCAGCGCGTGGCGCGCCATGCTCAGCATGGTGGTGGGATTCTTGACCATGAAGCGGCCGGCGGAGCGCAGCGCGGCACGAAGCGGGAGAGCCATTCGTCGATGTATATCAGCGGCCGGGGGATTTCACCACGCATTCGGCGGGCTTCGCGGGCGTGTTAGCCTTGTAATATCGCGGGCTCACCGACCGACGCGCCGACCGAGACCATCGCCGACGGCCCCCGCCGGCGCGCGACCCGTCCGCCCGAGACCGGCCGGATGCTCGGGCGCTACGTCGTGCTGTCCGAGCTCGGCCGCGGCGGCATGAGCGTCGTCTACACCGCGTACGATCCGCAGCTCGATCGGCGAGTCGCGCTCAAGGTCGTGCGCGGCGAGATGCTGAGCGAGGCCCACCGCGCGCGCCTTCACCGCGAGGCGCAGGCGCTCGCGCGGCTGTCGCACCCCGCGGTCGTCACCGTGTTCGACGTCGGCGATCTCGAGAGCGACACGTTCGTCGCGATGGAGCTCGTCGATGGCATGAGCCTGCGCGACTGGCTGAAGACGCCGCGCCGCTGGCGCGAGGTCGTGAAGGTGATCGTCGCCGCCGGGCGCGGGCTCGCGGCCGCGCACGCCGCCGGCATCGTCCATCGCGACGTCAAGCCCGGCAACATCGTGATCTCGCAGACCGGCGCGGTGAAGCTCGTCGATTTCGGGCTCGCGCGCGACCTCGGCGATCGCTCGGTCGAATCGGGCGATCTGGTCTCGGGCGAGCCGTCCGTCGACACGACCGACAGCGCGTCGAGCAGCAGCTCGAGCCGGATGTCGAGGCCGCTCGACGCGATCACCGAGCTCGGCCACGTCGTCGGCACGCCGGCGTACATGCCGCCGGAGCAGCGCGGCCGCAGCGTCGATGCCGACGAGCGCTCCGATCAGTTCAGCCTGTGCGCGACGCTGTACGAGGCGCTCTACGGGCAGCGGCCGTTCGCGGTGTCGAAGAAGCAGCTCGTCGATCGCGACGAGGCGCTGACGGTCGCCGAGCGGCCCGGGGCTGACACTCGGACGCTCGCCGCGCCGCCGCCGAAGGACACCGACGTGCCGGCGTGGCTGCAGAAGGTCGTCCACCGCGGCCTCGCCGTCGAGCCGAACGCGCGCTACCCCTCGGTCGAGGCGCTGCTCGACGAGCTCGATCGCGATCCGGCGCGCACGCGCGCGCGCATCGCCGCGGGAGCCGGCGCGCTGCTCGGCGTCGCCGCGCTCGCGATCGCCGCGAGCTGGAAGCTGATGCCGGCGCGCACGCAGGTCGAGCTGCCGAACTGCGACGACGGCAGCGCGCGGCTCGCCGCGATCTGGAACGCCGAGCGCCGCGCCGCGCTCGCCCGCGCGCCGGCCGCGCAGCAGACGCCGTGGGGCGCCGGCGCGGTCGACGCGTTCGCCGCGCAGGTCGATCGCTACGCCGACGCGTGGAAGGCGATGCACCTCGAGACCTGCCGCGCGACGCGCATCGAGCGCTCGCAGTCCGAGGAGGCGATGGACCTGCGGATGGCGTGCCTCGATCGCCGGCTCGCCGGGCTCGGCGAGCTCGTCACGCTGATGGCCGACGCCGACCAGGACGCGCTGCGCAAGGCCGGCGAGGTCGTCGGCAACCTGCCGCCGGTCGCCGACTGCGCCGACGTGCGGGCGCTGCGCCAGGTCGTGCGCCGGCCGACCGATCCCGCGATCGCCGCCAAGCTCGCCGCGGTCGACGGCGATCTCGCGAAGCTGTCGGCGCAGTACGCGCTCGGCAACAGCAACAAGACCGTCGCGCTCGCCGATCGCGTGATCGCCGAGGCGCGCGCGACGAGCTACGCACCGCCGCTCGCGCACGCGCTGTACTGGCGCGGGCGCGCGCTCGCCGATCGCGGCAGCGGCGGCGATGCCGAGGCGATGTTCGACGAGACGTTCTCCACCGCGCTCGGCGCCGGCGAGGACGCGATGGCGGCCGACGCGGCCGCGCGGCTCGCGCAGGAGGCGCTGTGGGCGGCCAAGCTCGGCGAGTTCGACCGCTGGCTGCGCATCGCACGCTCGCTCGCCGCGCGCGCCGGCGCCACCGGCGTCACCGCGTTCGCCGACCAGCTCGGCTGCATGGTGAACCACTACTACGGCAAGGCGCGGACGCGGCTCGCGTGCCTGCGCGAGCTCGCGGCGCGGCGCGAAGCGGCCGGCGGGCCGAGCGAGTGGCTCGTGACGATGCTCGGCATCGCCGCGTCGGAGGCGGGCGAGCCGGCGGAGTCGATCCACTGGCTCGAGCGCGGCGTCGAGCTCGCGCGCGACGAGTACGGGGTCGATCATCCGCGCACGCTCGAGATGCGCGGCTATCTGTGCCGAGGGCTCTACGAGCTCGGCGACTACGCGCGATCGGCCGCCGAGTGCAAGGACGCGCTCGGCAAGCTGCAGAAGCTCGCGCCCGACGATCACGAGATGATCGCGAAGCTGCAGGGCTACCTCGCCGACACCGAGGCCGAGCTGCACCACGCCGACGCCGCTCGGCAGCTTGCCGAGGCCGCCGCGGCCGCCGGCGACGACGACACCAAGCTGTCCGCGCGCACGCTGCTGTCGGAGCTCGCGGGCAAGCACGGCGACGTCACCGCCGCGATCGCCGAGCACCGCGCCGCGCTCGCCGAGACGATCAAGGCGTTCGCGCAGTACAACCCGCACCACGCGAACATCATCGCCGAGCGCCACGAGCTCGGCGTCGCGCTGCTCGAGGCCGGCCAGGTCGGCGAAGCGGCCCGCGAGCTCGCGCGCGCCGACGCCGAGGCCGACGCCAACGAGATCAGCCCGCTCGAGCTCGCCGAGCTCCGGTTCGCGCACGCGAAGGCGCTGCTGCGCGCGCAGCCCGCCGAGCGCGCCGAGGCGAGGCGGCTCGCCGCCGACGCGCTCGAGATCTACACGCAGCACGCGCCGGCGACCGACAAGTTCCAGCAGGAGCGAGGCGAGATGCAAGCATGGCTCAGCGACCTCGACCGCGCCGCACCGCGATGAGCGCCTCGACCGGCACCGCGCCCCAGCGATCGACGATCGGATCGCCGCCGCAGCGCCGCGCGTAGTCGTCGGCGTACGGCTTCGCGGACCGGCCGTCGAACACGAGCGCGCGCGCGAGCTCGCGTGCGACCTCGGGCCGGCAGCGATCGCCGTCGACGAGCAGCTCGACGATGCGCGCGCGGCGCTCCTCGACGATGCGATGCTGCTCGATGCGCTGGCGCTGGCGCGCGGTCGGCGCCGGGAACAACACGTTCGCAGCGGCGTTGCCGAGCGTGACGGCCATGACGAGCAGAAGGCCGGCGAGCGACAGCCACGGGACGCGGGCGCGGACGGACGGAGGCTTGGTCATGCGTCGAAGACGCGCGCCGAAACGCGAGGTTGCCGCGACGTCGCGGGGGCGTCGCAGGCCGTCGCACGCGGCCAGAGATTGGCCGCCAAGACGCCATGCACGCCAAGACAGACGCCAAGCG
>JBLMXA010000960.1:0-4801 GCA_050257515.1 Acidobacteriota bacterium
GCCACCTCGCGCGCGCTGCCCGTCGCGGCGTCGGCGACGATCGCGGCGAGATCGCGCTCGCCGATCGGGTTCGTGCGCGCGCGCCCGTCGCCGACGTCGACGAGCCAGCCGCGCCGCGCCATCGCGAGCAGCGACGCGAACACCGCGAAGAACCCGGTCGCGCGCACGACGCAGCCGTCGACGTCGCGCATCGCCTCGGCGACCCGCTCGTGGGCGGCGATGTACGCGCAGCCACGCAGCGCCGGAGCGTGGTGCGCCGCCACGTACACGAGCCGCGCACCGTGGCGCCGCGCCGCGGCGACCGCGGCGAGCCCGATCGGCACGTCGACGGCGCGATAGCCGTGCCAGCCATGGCCGAGCCCGAGCGCGACGCTCGCGCCCGCGCAGTGGACGATCGCGTCGGCCTTGTCGATCGGCTCGCCGCGCGGCTGCACGATCACGCGATGGCCGCGCTCCGCGAGCCGCGAGCACACGAGCTTGCCGAGCGTCCCGCGCGCTCCGAGCACCGCGACATCCATGCCGCTTGGATGCTCGCGCGCGCCTACCCGGCTGCGGCAGCTCGCCGCACGCGCCGGCGCCGCACCGCGGTCGCGATCACGAGGGCCAGCCCGATCGCGAGCGGGACGACCGCGAGCACCACGATCACCTGCCACGCGCCGACGCCGGCGCCGATCGCGATCGTGAACGGCGCCTCGCCCGTGCACGCGAGGTCGTACTTGCCACCGCTGACGACGTCGACGTCGTACACCTTGCGCCCGCGAAACCCCGCGAGCGAGTAGCTCACCGGCTGCGGCGGCGGCCGCAGCGCGAGCCCGGCCGCCTTGCAGTCGACCGCGAGGTCGCGCTCGCTCTCCGCGTACAGCGAGCTCGGCCCCGCGGGCAGCACGACCTCCGCGGTCCCGGGCATCTTGACCCGCTGCATGCCCTCCATCGTCGACGTCGCGCTGATCCACGCGAGGCCGGCGACCGCGAACGCGAAGAAGATCATGAAGCCGCCGAAGAGGTAGCCGAACCGCGTGCGCACTCGCGGCTCGGATACCACGACTAGGGTCCCGACGTGACTGCCATTGCCTGCTGCCACGACGCCGCCCACAGATCGAAGTCGCACGCTGCCGGTCCGTCGCAGGGAGCCGCGCCGCGCGCGACGCCGCGCCCGGCGACCTCGAGCGAGCCGCCCATGCCGATCGACAGCGTGACGCTGCCAGCGAGCAGCGCCGGCACGTCGAATGCGAGCCGGTTGTCGGGCCCCGTGCGCACCGCGAGGTTGGGTGCCGGCTCCGAGAGGTCGGGACAGTTGTAGTAGTCCGTCGTCGCCGGAGCGCCGTAGAGCCCGACGCACGCCGACGCTACCGTCGGGCCGCCGTTCCACGTCACCACCGTCGTCGCGCCCGCCACGAGAGGGCCGATCGTCAGCGTTGGCTCGCCGTTCACATCGAATCCCGGCAGCGCGATCGTCCACGTGTCGGTCGCGTCGGCAAGCACGAGCGTGCCTCCGACGGCCTGGCGTGCATGGATCATCTCGCCGAGACACCAGCCGGCCCACCGCGCCTCGGCGAGCTCGATCGGCACGCCATCGACCATCGCGATCGCATCCGGGCCGAGCGACGCGCAGCCATCACCGCTGGTGTCGAGGTTGCCGATCAGCTCGTAGCCGTGCAGCTCCAGGCTCACGTGGGAGCGCTCGCGCAACTGCGCCAGCGTGACCGTCCGCGGCGCCGTGCCGCTCACCGTACATCCCGCGACGACGAGGCAAGCGATCCAGCGCATGCGGCGGCACGCAGCAAGCGGCGCACCACGCCCAACCCCGCGAGATCGCGAGCACCGTGCGCCGCGGTCGCGACGCGCGCGCCACGCCCGCCGCAGATTAGTGAGCGACGACGTCGATGCGCGCGCGCGCCCAGCCGGCACGCGTCACCAGGCTCTGGTAGTCGCCGTCCTGCGGCTTGTCGCCCCACTTCGCGAGGTCGGACTCGGCCTGCCGGAGCTCCTCGCGCGCGGCGTCGAGGTCGACGTCGGACTCGGGCACCGCCTGCTCGACGAGGATCTCGACCGCGCCCTCGGGATCGACCCGCAGGTAGCCGTTCGACACCGCGTAGCGCGCGCGCTGCTTCGTCCCGATGGTCAGCACGCCGGGACGCAGCGCGGTGAGCAGCGGCACGTGTCCGGGCAGCAGCTCGAACTCGCCCTGCTCGCCCGGCGCCTGCACGCTGTCCGTGTCGGTATGCGCGACGACGCCCTTGGGCGTCACCAGGTTCACACCGAGGAACGTGGACAGCGCCATGGCTAGCTCCGCTTCGCCAGCTCGACGGCCTTCGCGCGGACGTCGTCGATCGTGCCGGTCATCTCGAACGCCTGCTCGGGCAGGTCATCGCACTTGCCCGAGAGCACGTCCTCGAAGCTGCGCACGGTGTCTTCCTTCGACACGTACATGCCCTTGAGGCCGGTGAACGTCTCGGCGACCGTGAACGGCTGACCGAAGAACTTCTCGATCTTGCGCGCGCGCGCGACCGTGATCTTGTCGTCCTCGGACAGCTCGTCCATGCCGAGGATCGCGATGATGTCCTGGAGGTCCTTGTAGCGCTGCAGGATGCGCTGCACCTCGCGGGCGACCTTGTAGTGGCGCTCGCCGACGACGGCGGGCGTGAGGATCGTCGACGTCGAGTCGAGCGGATCGACGGCCGGGTAGATGCCCTTCTCCGTGATCGCGCGGTTGAGCACCGTCGTCGCGTCGAGGTGGGCGAACGCCGTGGCCGGCGCCGGGTCGGTGAGGTCGTCGGCGGGGACGTAGATCGCCTGCACCGACGTGATCGAGCCGTCCTTCGTCGACGTGATGCGCTCCTGCAGCTGGCCCATCTCGGTCGACAGCGTCGGCTGGTAACCGACGGCGCTCGGGATGCGGCCGAGCAGTGCGGACACCTCGGAGCCGGCCTGCGTGAACCGGAAGATGTTGTCGACGAACAGCAGCAGGTCCTGCTTCATGACGTCGCGGAAGTACTCCGCGACCGTCAGCGCCGAGATGCCGACGCGCGCGCGCGCGCCGGGCGGCTCGTTCATCTGGCCGTAGACGAGCGCGGTCTTCGAGAGCACCGTCGAGCCGTCGCCGAGCTTGGCGTCCTTGAGCTCGTGGTAGAGGTCGTTGCCCTCGCGCGTGCGCTCGCCGACGCCGGCGAACACCGAGTAGCTGCCGCTCTTCTTCGACGTGTTGTTGATCAGCTCCATGATCAACACGGTCTTGCCGACGCCGGCGCCGCCGAACAGGCCGATCTTGCCGCCGCGGCGATACGGCGCGAGCAGGTCGATGACCTTGATGCCGGTCTCGAACATCTCGACGTTGACCGCCTGGTCGGTGAACTTCGGCGCGGTGCGGTGGATCGGCAGCCGCTGCTTCGCGCTCACCGGGCCGGCCTCGTCGACCGGGTCACCGACGACGTTCAAGATGCGGCCGAGCACCTCGGGGCCGACCGGCATCGAGATGGGCGCGTTCGTGTTCTTGACCGGCTGGCCGCGGACGAGACCGTCGGTCGTGTCCATCGCGACGCAGCGGACCATCTTCTCGCCGAGGTGCTGGGCGACCTCGACGGTGAGGTTGTCGGGGCGGTTGTCGATCGACTTGTTCGTGAGCAGGAGCGCCGTGTTGATCTCCGGCAGCTCCGCGGTGTCGAACGCCACGTCGACGACGGGGCCGATGACCTGGACCACGCGGCCCATCGAGTTCGGAGAGTAATCCGTTGCAGCCATGATGCTTTATCCCTTGAGTGCCTCGGCGCCGCCGATGATCTCGAGCAGCTCCTTCGTGATCGCCGCCTGACGAGCGCGGTTGTACTGAAGCGTGTAGCGGTTGATCATCTCGCCCGCGTTCTTCGTCGCGTTCTCCATCGCCATCATCTGGGCTCCGAAGAACCCGGCGATCGACTCGAGCATCGCGCGGTACAGCTGGATCTGGACGTACAGCGGCACCAGCCGCTGCAGCAGCGCCTGCTGCGACGGCTCGTACACGTAGTCGATGCGGCCGCCCTCGACTTCCTTTTCGGGAATGACCGGCAGGACCTGGACGACGCGGACGAAGTTCGTGCCCGCGTTCTTGAACTCGTTGTACGCGATGTACACGCGATCGACCTTCAGCGACGTGAAGTCGTCGATCACGCGGTTCGCGGTCTCGCGCGCGACCTTCAGCACGTTCGCGCTGGTCGGCGCGAGATCGAAGCTCGCGATGTTCGCGTTGCGCCGCGCGAAGTGCTGGTTCGCCTTCTTGCCGATGATGCGCAGCGTGATCTCGGTGGTGCTCGACAGCTCGTTCGCCGCGTAGCGCTCGACCGCCTTGATCACGTTCGAGTTGAACGCGCCGGCGAGGCCGCGATCGCTCGTGATGACGACCACCTCGGCGCGCTTGAGCTCGCGCTCCTCGAACAGCGCGTGCGCCTCCTTGCCGGCGGCGCCCGACAGATCGGACACCACGCGCACGAGCGCCTGCGAGTACGGCCGCGCCGCGATGATCGACTCCTGCGCGCGGCGCAGCTTCGCCGCCGCGACGAGCTTCAGGGCGCGCGTGATCTTGCGCGTGTTCTTCACGCTCACGATGCGCTTGCGGATTGCTTTGAGGCTGGGCACTTGGGGCTCTCTGGGTCTCTGTGGTTACTTTTTCTCTTCCACGGAGAACTGCTTCGCGAACTCGGTCAGCGCGTCGCGCAGCCGCTTCTCGATATCGCCCTCGAGCTTGCCGGACGACTTGAGCTCGTCGAGCACGTCCTGCTTGCGCGCCTTCATGAACGACAGCAGCTCCTGCTCGTAGCGGCCGAGCACG
>JBLMXA010000961.1:0-5100 GCA_050257515.1 Acidobacteriota bacterium
CTTGCGGTCGTCAAGCCGCCGAAGGACCCCGCGACGCGCGCGAGCGTCGACGAGCTCGAGCGCGCGATCGCCACCGCGCGTCAGCTCGCCGAGGCCGAGAAGCTCACCGAGGCGACCGCCGCGCTTCCCGAGCTGAAGGCCGCCCAGGCGCTTCACTATCGCCCCGTCGAGGCGAGCCTGCTGCTGACGCGCGGGCTGATCGAGTACCGCGCGACCGACATCAAGACCAGCATCGACACGCTGACGAGCGGGATCGTCGCCGCCGAGGCGGCGGGTGACGACAAGCTCGCGGCGGGCGGCTGGATCGATCTGATGGGAAACCTCGCCGACATCCACCATCTCGACGAGGCACGCGTCGCGGGCCGCCACGCATCGGCGCTGCTCGAGCGGATCGGCGGCAACCCGCGGTTCGAGGCCAAGCTGCTCGAGTATCAGGGCTGGACCGAGGTGTACGACGGCAAGCAAGGCACGCCGTACTTCGACCGCGCGCTCGACCTGCGCGAGCGCACGCTTCCGCCCGAAGATCCCGACCTGCTCGGCTCGCTCGAGCTCGAGGCGCGCGAGCTGGCCGCGAAGCACGAGTTCGACAAGTCGCTCGCGCTGCACCAGCGCATCCTCGCGGCACGCGAGAAGCTGTACGGGCCCGACGCGCCGATGGTCGCCTGGAGCCTGTTCGGGATCGCGAGCAACCAGCGCCGGCTCGGTGACGAGCGCGGGGCGGTCCAGAATCTGACGCGCGCGCTCGCGATCTACGACTCCGCCGCGGTCAAGACGGCGGCACCTCGGCTGTTCGTGCTCGAATCGCTCGCGCTCGCTCACGCCGGGCTCGGCGAGCACGACCAGGCCGTCGACTACGGCAGGCGCGCGGTCGAGCTCGGCGAGAAGCTCGCCGCGACGCGCCAGCCCGCGGATCTCGCGGCCGCGCTCGCCACGTACGCCACCGTGCTGCGCGAGCACGGCGACTACGCCGGCGCGCTCGCGCAGGCCGAGCGCGCGCTCGCGGTGGTCGACAAGTCGCTGCCGCCGAACAACGGGCTGTTCGTCGCGTGGCTCGTCGAGGTCGGCCTCGCACGGCTCGGCCTCGGGCGCGCCGCCGACGCGGTCGAGCCGCTCGAGCGCGCGGTCAAGATCGTCGACCAGCACGTTCCCGCCGACGACTGGAACAACGATCAGCCGGCACAGGCCCGGTTCGCGCTCGCCCGCGTGCTGCGCGCGCTCGGCAAGGACGAGCCCCGCGCGCGCGAGCTCGCGGGCAAGGCGCGCGAGCTGTGGGCGGCATGGGGCACGGGCAAGACCGACGAGGTCGCGCAGGTCGACGCGTTCCTCAGCGCGTCTCGGTGACCTTCGTCAGGTGCGGCGGCGCGTCGGCGACGAGGCCGCGCGCCGCGGCGAGCGCGGGCAGCGCGAGGTAGCCGCTCTGCACCGCGGCGAGCGGCTGCAGCACGGCCGGCGCGCCGGCGACCGGCAGCTCGAGCACGCTGGCGCCGAGCTGCGCGAGACGGGCGAGCGTCGCGCGCGTGCCGGGCGCGGTCGCGTCGTCCTGGGCGAGCGCGACGATCGGGAACCCCGGCTCGACGAGCGCGATCGGGCCGTGCTGCACCTCCGCCGTCGAGAACGCCTCGGCGTGCAGCCGGCACGTCTCCTTGAGCTTGAGCGCGAGCTCCTGCGCGCAGCCAAAGCCGAGGCCGCGCGCGACGACGTACAGCGAGCGCGCCGGCGCGAGCGCCGCGAGCGACACCTCGGCGGGGTGCGCGAGCACGTCGGGCGCGCGCGCCGCGGCGTCGTGCAGCGCGGCGTCGCCGGCCCAGCGCGCCGCGAGCTGGACGAACGCGAGGCACGCGAGCAGGAACGACTTGGTCGCGGCGATCGCGAGCTCGTCGCCGGCGCACAGCGGCACGACGAGATCCGCGGCCTGCGCGAGCGGCGATGCCTCGTCGTTGACGATCGCGGCGACCAGCGCGCCGGCGCGCCGCGCCTGCGCGGCGAGCTCGATCACGTCCGGCGTGCGACCCGACTGCGAGATCGCGAGCACGAGCGCGCCCTCCATCGCGAGCGGTCGCGCATAGATCGAGGCGATGCTCGGTGCCGCCGACGCGACGATGCAGCCGGTCGCGGTCTCGAGCAGGTACTTGCCGTAGGTCGCCGCGTGATCCGAGCTGCCCCGCGCGCACGTGACGACCACGCGCGGTGGCTGTGCACGCATGCGGCGCGCGAGCTCGTCGAGCACCGGCGCCGCGCGCACGAGCTGGCGGCTGGCGCCATCGGCGGCCTCGCGAGCCTCGCGCGCGATTCCCATACCCAAGCATAGCTGAGCGCCGCTCGCTTGCCGGTACCACGCTCGACGACGTCGATCATGTAGGCGAAGGTCGCGCCATGCGGATCTCGACGATGCTGGTGCTCGCGGCGGCGTGTCACGGCGATCACGGCGCGCACGCGCCGGACGCCGGCGCGGATGCTGCGACCTGCTCGCCCGCGAGCTACGTGAACGGGCCCCAGCTCGCCGAGCCGGCGCCGCCGACGAGCGATCCGGTCGTCCATCCGATCTCGCGCTCGCGCCTCGTCGCGCGCTTCGATCACGCGGTCGCGCCGACCGCGAACGCCGGTGACTGGAGCGTGACCTCGGCCGACGATGCCGCGTACGCGACGCCGCAGCGGCCGACCGGCATCGCCGTCAAGACGCGCGCGGCCGCGCTGACGACCGACACGTGGCCGTACGGCAGCATCCCCGAGCACGAGGTCGTGATCGAGCTGCCGCACGCGCTCACCCCGGGCGCGACGTACACGCTCGCGTTCGCCCAGCAGAGCTGGACGTTCTCGTTCGCGCCCGACACGCAGTGGACGCCCGCGATCGAGCTCGATCAGATCGGCTACCTGTCGACCGCGGCCGGCCGCCACGCGTACCTCGGCTACTGGCTCGGCGACGGCCTCGCGCCGATGACGCTCGCCGCCGACGAGACGCACTTCCACGTCGTCGACGCGACCAGCGGGCAGAGCGTGCTCGAGGGCGACGCGACGCTGCGCCTGGCGTTCGATGCCGGCGAGGATGCCTACGGCACCAACTACTCGCACGCCAACGTCTACGATCTCGATCTCACCCCGCTCGCGACGCCCGGCGACTACTACATCGTGTGGGACGGCGTCGGCCGCTCGCCGACGTTCCGCATCGGCCCCGACGTGTTCGACACGCCGTTCATCACCGTGTTCCGCGGCCTGCTCCACCAGCGCTGCGGCATCGATCTCACCGGCTACACGCAGTGGGCGCACGGCGCGTGTCACCTCGTCACCGTGCACGCGACGTCGCTCGACTACCAGGTGATCGGCGAGGACGCGTACGGCCAGCTGCCGCCCGCCGACACCGGCGAGACGATCGACGCGCACGGCGGCTATCACGACGCCGGCGACTACGACAAGAACTACGGCCACATGCTCGTCGTCGACGATCTGATCGATCTGTACGAGATCGCGCCGGCGAAGCTGGCGCGCGACGACCTCGGGCTCCCCGAGTCGGGCAACCTTGTCCCCGACGTCATCGACGAGGCGACGTGGGCGCTCGACTACTGGGCACAGCTGCAGGAGCCCGACGGCGGCGTGCACGCCGGCGTCGGCACGACCGGGCCGCCGGCGTGGACGACCATGCCCGATCAGGACACCGCGAGCGTGTGGTACGCGTACGCGACCGATCCGGTCGCGACGTACTGGTTCGCCGGCGCCGCGGCGAAGCTGTCGCGCGCGGTGCGCGCGTTCGACGCCGCCGCGGCCGACACCTGGCTCGCGCGCGCCGAGCACGCGTGGACGTGGGCCGAGGCGAACCGCCGCAGCTACTCCGATCGCGGGCTCGACGCGTACGCCGCGGCCGAGCTGTTCAAGACGACCGGCACGGCCGCATACGAGACCGCGTTCGCGAGCTATGTCGGCACGATCGCGCTCGACGACGGCAGCCCCGACGACACGATCCCCGCGCTGTACGCGTACGCGACGACCGCGAATGCCGATCCGATGCGCAAGGCGATGGCGCTCGCCGCGCTCGAGGGCCGCGCCGCGAGCTGGGTTGCCTGGGCGAAGCAGACCGGCTACCGGCTCGTCAAGAACCCGTACGCGCCGGTCAACTACGGCAGCTACACGACGCCGCGCGACGCGGGCCTGCTGTTCCGCGTGCACTCGATCACGCACGACCCCGAGCTGCTCGAGTGGGGCACCTACGCCTGCGACGAGAGCCTCGGCGCGAACGCCGACGGGCTGTCGTGGACGACCGGGCTCGGCGCGCACGCGGTGCAGCACCCGCTGCAGATCCCGAGCATCGCCGATGGCATCGACGCGCCGGTGCCCGGGTTGACCGTGTACGGCCCGTCGTCGACGACGTCGGCCGGCGGCATCGAGGGCTCGGTGCTCGCCGCGTACGATCCGGCGCCCGCGGCGTGGCCGGTGTCGAACCTCTACGCCGACGTGAGCTACTCGCCGATCCTGAACGAGTTCACGGTGCACGACTCGATCGCGCCGACCGCGTTCGCGTTCGGCTACCTCGCGACGCTCGCCCCGAAGTGTCCTTGACGGCGGCGCGTTCGTGACTATCTCGGTGGGCATGCGCAAGCTCCTGCCTGCCCTGTTCGCCGCTGCGACCGTGATGGCGGTCGTCTCCACCGCCCACGCCCAGTACCAGGTGCTTGCCCGGCAAGCGCTCGTCCTGCGCAACCAGTCCGCCGAGATCCTGAGGGTTCACGCGTCGGTGAACGTCGAGATGCGGCAAGCGCTCGACGAGACGACGCTACCGCCGGTGATCGTGCTGCCGCGCCGCGCCTAAGCCGCGTCGAGCGGCTCGATGTGGATGTGAGGATCCTTGGTGTCGGGGCGGCGAACCGCCTCGGCGAACCCCGCGCTCGCACCGCCGCGGATCTCGACGCGCGTCTCGCGCATCAGGATCTGGATCTTGCCGATGTCGCGCTTGGTGATCTGCCCTCGCCTGCAAAGCAAGGGGATCAGCCATTTCGGATCGGCGTGCTTCGAGCGGCCGATGTTGATCGTGAACCACGCCGAGCCGTCCGCAGCGCGCGGGCGCGGCGGCTCGCGGTGCTCGTGCTCGCGCTCGCGCTCGCGCGGCGGGCG
>JBLMXA010000962.1:0-8015 GCA_050257515.1 Acidobacteriota bacterium
CCGCCGCAACGCGCCGCCGTCGGTCGAGGTCGCCGACCTCGCGACCGCGATGGCGCAGCTCTCCGGGACGCCGTTCACTCCGCCGGCGACACCGGCGGATGATGACGCGCCGTGACCTTGACGCCGGTCACCGCCCACCTCGCCCGGCGATAGGCGACGTACTGCAGCCCCGCCTTCGCGGCGGCCGCGATCGGGAACGAGAGCCACACGCCGAGCGCGGCCATGCCGAGCGGGAATCCGAGCAGCCACGCGAGCGGCACCTGGATCGCGAGCGTCGACGCGATGTTGATGAGCAGGCTCGTCATCGTCGCGCCCGAGCCCTGGAACAGCCCCATGAACGCGATGTTCACCGCCGACGGCACCATCGTCACCGCGAGCACCTGCATCCACTCGATCGAGTAGTCGCCGAGAGGCGTGCCGGTCGACACGTCGAAGATGCCGACGAGCATCCCGGCGGCGAGCGCGATCGGGATCGCGAGCGCGATCATGATCGCCGCGCACAGCGCGAGCGCCGCGCGTACGATCTTGCGCGCGCGCGCGACGTCGTTGGCGCCGAGCGACTGGCCGATCATCGCGCCCATCGCCTGCGCGATGCTCAAGCCGGGCACGAACGCGAGCGATTGCACGCGCAGCCCGAGGCCGTGCGCGGCGACCGTGATCTGATCGATGCGGCCGAGCATGCCGAGCGCGGACAGGAAGCCCGCGTTCAAGATCAGCATGTCGAGCGCGGCCGGCCAGCCGATGCGGAACAGGTCGCCGGCGAGCGGACGATCGACCGGGCGCAGCGCGAACGGCAGGTGCAGATCCTCGACGGCGCCGCGCCGCATCGCGATCACGAGCACGGCGAGGTTGAGCGTCTGTGCGCACACCGTGCCGAGCGCCGAACCGGTGACGCCGAGCTTGGGCGCGCCGAGGTGGCCGAGCACGAGCGCGTAGTTGAGCCCGGCGTTGACGACGTTCGCGAGCGCCGCGCACAGAAACGGGATGCGCGTGTTGCCGACGCCGCGGAACACGCCGGTGTAGAGCAGCGTCAGGTAGAACATCGGCGTGCCGAGCATCAGCGGGCGCAGGTAGCGCTCGCCGGTCGCCGCGACCTCGGCGCTCGCGCCGAGCACGACGAGGATCGGCCGCGCGAGCAGCGCACCGGCGACGCCGACCGCGACGCCGACGATGATCGTCAGCTGCGTCGACTGGATCAGCAGGTGGTTGACGCGCGCGTGATCGCCGGCGCCGTACGCACGCGCGACGAGCGCGACCGTCCCGACGATGAGGCCGAGCATCGCGACCATCAGCAGGAACACGACCTGCGTCGCGTAGCCGAGCGCCGCGAGCGCGTCGGCGGCCTCCGCGCCGGGCAGCCGCCCGCACAGCGCGGAGTCGACCGCGAGCATCAGCACCGTGAGGACGTTGATGCCGATGATCGGCGCGGCGAGGCGAAACAGCTGGCGAGGTATCGATCCCTGCGGCTGCAAAGCGGTCCAGGCTAACGCAGCGGGCCGCGGGAAGTCACCTGCCCGATCAGCGGGTGACCGGCTCCTTCGCGGCGTCGGCGGCCCACTTCTGGAACGAAGGCAGCGCGGCGATCGCGGCGACGTAGCCGCGGCAGGTCGCGTCGAGATCGACGCCGTACGTGATGAACCGCGTCGTCACCGGCGCGTACATCGCGTCGGCGATCGTGAACGTGCCGAACAGGAACGGCCCCTTGCTCGCGGCGAGCGCCTCGCGCCAGATGTCCATCACGCGGCGCGCGTCGGCGAGCGCGTCGGGCACGTGGCCCTGCCCGCGCTTGTCGGTCCCGATGTCCATCGACATGTGCTGGCGAAGCGCGGCGAACCCCGCGTGCATCTCGGCGGAGATCGCGCGCGCCTTCGCACGCGCGGCGCGATCCGCAGGCCACAGCTTCGCCTCGGGCGCGAGCTCGTTCACGTACTCGCAGATCGCGAGCGAGTCCTGCACGATCAGGCCGTCCCCCGTGTCGTCGTGGAGCACCGGCACGCGGCCAGACGGCGACACCTTCGCGATCTCGGCCTTGCTGTCGTCGCGATCGAGCAGGATCGTCTTGCAGTCGAACGGCAGGCCCGACTGCGCGAGCGCCAGGTACGGGCGCAACGACCACGACGAGTACCGCTTGGTTCCGACGTAGAGCGTGAGCGTCATGCGCGCGACTCTAGCAGCACGCGCCGCGCGCGGCGTCTGTACTGCTCGCTCGCGGGCTCAGGTGTACCATCGGTGTGTGCGGTTCGCGGTGGTGTGCCTGAGCCTCGTCGCGTGCGGGCGGTCGGGCTTCGACCCGCACTCCGCCGGCGACGCGCCGCCCGCGATCGACGCGCCGCCCGGCCACGACGAGGACGGCGACGGCGTCCCCGACACGGCCGACAACTGCCCGCAGCTCGCGAATCCCGACCAGGCGGATCTCGACGGCGACGGCGTCGGCGACACGTGCGATCCCGAGCCGACCGTCGCGCGCCAGTCGATCGCGCTGTTCACGCCGATGACCGGCCCCGATCCGAGCTTCGCGCTCGACGCCGGCTGGACGTACGTCACCGACGCGTGGCACTTCTCCGGCGCCGCGGGCGTCGGACACATCCACCACGCGATGCCGCTCGCGAACGTCGACATCTGGTTCGAGCTGGCGGTCACCGCGCGCGCGGCGAGCGCGACGACGTTCGAGATCTCGGCGAGCATCGGCGACGACACGGCGCCGTTCTATTATGGCGAGCTCTACGAGGACAGCGCGGTCACCAAGGCCGCGATCAGCGAGTTCGATGGCTCGAGCTACGGCAGCCTCACCTACATGACGCTGCCGAGCGGCGTCCACACCGGCGCAGTCACGCTGCACTGGCAGGCGCGCACCGGCCCGCCGACGCTCGGGTTCGACGCGAGCTGGCCCGGCGAGCCGTATCACTTCTCCGCGAACGCGTCGGCGTACGCCGGCGGCGACGAGCTCGGGCTCTACGTCCAGGATCTCGACGTCGACGTCGCGAGCCTGACGGTGATCGCGACCGCGCCCTAGTCTCACGGGTCGCCTGGCTTGACCTCGTAGGCGTAAGCGCAAGCGTAAGCGTAAGCGGCGAGCTCGACCGGCGGCGCGGCTGGCCGATCACTCGCCGCGGGCCCGGGGCGGTCGATCGGGATCAACACGAGGCACGGCCAACTGCCGCTTACGCCTACGCTTGCGCTTACGCTTACGGATGAGACCTAGCTGTCGACGCGGATCCGGCAGGGATGCGCGAGACCGTTCTGGTCGAACGCGAGCGCGAGGCGGACCTCGCTCTGCACGAGCAGCGGCACCGCCGCGCCGCGCTCGGGCGGCCTCGGGAACGGCACGAGCACGTGGGCGCGCTTCGCGTCGTGCAACAGGCCGACGCGGAAGAACCGCGTCACCGCCTCGCCGGTGTACTTGCCCTCGACGAACACCGCGTACTTCACGAACTCGGCCGCGCGGGCGCGCCGCCGCTTCGCCCACACGAGGAACAGCGCGATGCTCGCGCCGCCGAGCACGACGGCGAGCGCGACCGAGAGCACGACGGCGAGCCGCTGCGAGTCGAGCGCGCGCGCGATCGCGATGCCGCCGAGCATGCCGCCGATCACGAGCGCGTTCGTGACGAAGAACAGCCACAGCACGCCGTACGCGAGCAGCGTGGTCGGCGGCTCGATGCGGCGCGCGAACGCGCGACAGACCGCCTCGTCGCGCGGCACCGGCTCCTGCCTCATGCCCTCGAGCTCGTTCCCCGGTGGACGGATTCGCTCCTCCTGCGGAGCGCGCGTGCTCGCTTCGCTCCGCGCGCGCGGCGATCGATCGTCGTCGTTCATACCCCGAACTTCGCGAGCTTCTTGTGCAGGCCCTCGCGCGTGATGCCGAGCGCCGCGGCGGTCCTGGTCTTGTTGCCGCCGTGGTCGCGCAGCGCCTCGGCGATCAGCCAGCGCTCGACCTGATCCATCATCTCCTTGAGCGTGCCCTGCTTCGGCGCGATCCGCGTCACCGTGCCCTCGATCTTGCGCAGCCGCGGCGACAGGTCGGTCACCTCGATCCAGTGGCCGGTCTCGGCCTGGATCACGAGGCGCTGGATCTCGTTCTCGAGCTCGCGGATGTTGCCCGGCCAGTTGTACGACGCGAGCGCGTCGAGCGCGTCCTGCGTGAAGCCCGGCAGCTCGACGCGGTACTCCTCGGCGTAGCGCTTGAGGAAGTGCGCGGCGAGCTGCGGGATGTCCTCGCGGCGGTCGCGCAGCGGCGGCAGCTTGATCGGGAACACCATCAGCCGGTAGTAGAGGTCCTGGCGGAAACGGCCCTTCTCGACCTCGGCGGCGAGATCGCGGTTCGTCGCGCAGATGATCCGCACGTCGACCTGCTTCTCGCTCGTCGCGCCGACCGCGCGGATCGTGCCTTCCTGCAGCACGCGCAGCAGCTTGGCCTGCAGCGACATCGGCATCTCGCCCATCTCGTCGAGGAACAGCGTGCCGCCGTCGGCGATCTCGAACAGGCCCTTCTTGTCGCTGTCGGCGCTCGTGAACGCGCCGCGCTTGTGACCGAACAGCTCGCTCTCGAGCAGGTTCTCGGGCATCGCGGCGCAGTTCTGCGCGACGAACATCTTGTCCTTGCGCGAGCTCTGGTAGTGCACCGCGCTCGCGATCAGCTCCTTGCCGGTGCCGGTCTCGCCCTCGATGCACACCGTCGCGCGCGTGTCGATCACGCGCTCGAGCTGCGACAGCACGGCCTTCATCGCCGGCGAGTCGCCGATGATGTTCTTGAACTCGATCTTCGTCTCGCGACGCTTGAGGTAGACGTTCTCGCCGCGCGCCCGCTCCTCGGCGACGCGCAGCCGCTGCACGAGCGTCGCGTTGTCGATCGCGAGGGCCGCCTGCGCGCCGAGCAGCAGCGCGACCTCGAGATCGCGGTGCGTGAACATGCCGACCGAGAACCGGTTGTCGGCCTGGATCAGGCCGATGATGTCGTCGCCGCGCCACAGCGGCACCGCGACCATCGACAGGATCTGGCCGCCGGCGATCGACTCGCTCGAGCTCAGCTCCTCCTGGGCGTTCGCGGTGAGGATCGCCGCGCGATCGGCGAGCACGCGCCGCAGCACGACGCGGCTCGCGCGCACCGGATCGGTCGTCAGCTTCGTCGACGCGTGCTCGGTCGCGCGCTGGCGCGACACGGCGAGCGCGAAGCGATCCTTGTCGCTCTCCGAGCGCAGCAGGATGCCGACGTGCGTCGCCCGCGGCAGCAGCTCGAACGTCGCGTTGACGACCGCCTCGATCACCTCGCTCGGCTCGAGCCGCGCGCCCAGCGGCTGCAGCGCCTTGTACACGCGCACCGCGTCCGCCGGGCTGGCGTCGATCTGGTCGGCGACCAGCGGGAGGTCCATGATCGAGCGCGACGCGACCAGGCGGTCGCCGAGCTCCTCCTCGACCTCCTCGCCGATGCGGACGGCGATGCGCACGGGATCGTTGCGGTTGCCGAGCAGCAGCACGTCGCCGTCGGCGAGCGCCAGCTCCCAGCGGTTCGTCGCGTCGACGGCCAGCCGCTGCCCGTCGCGCTCGATCGCCGAGCCGTTCGTCGACCGCAGGTCGCGGAACACGTAATGGTCGCCGATCAGCGTGATCTGCGCGTGGTCGCCCGACAGGTGGTAGTCGCCGAGCACGACCGTGCTCGCGGGCGAGCGCCCGATCGTCGCGTTGGGGCCTGCGATCCGGTGAACGCGCGGCTCCCCGGTGCCCTTCAAGATCTCGAGTACGATCACGTGGTAACAGAGGAAGATATACTCGATCCTCTTTCCGCATGCCGGGGCCATCGAAAGTCATCGTCGTTGACCCCGACCCGCGGGCCGGGCGGCAGCTCCAGCTGGGGCTGCAGCGCGAGGGCGTCCCGGTCGTCGTCGTCGGCAACCCCGACGACGTGCCGGCCGAAGGCGTCGGCCTGGTGCTGATCGGCGGTACGGACGTGGGGGCCGTGCGGCAGGTGCGCGCGAAGCTGGCACCGGTGCCGATCGTGTTCGCGGGCACCGGCGTCGCCCGTGACGCGGCGCTCGCGGCCGGTGCCGACGAAACGGTCATGCGCCCGGCCTACTTGCGCGACGTCGTGACGGTCGCGCGGCTGCTCGTCGGTGTCGCCCCCGGCGAGCGCGATCACCTCGTCGGCAGCCTCGCCGAGACGACCGGCGTCTACACGCTCGTGCGCGCGCTCGCCGCGCTCGGCCGCAGCGCCGTGTTGACGCTGATCCGCGGCCTGCGCCGCGGCGAGGTCCGCTTCTATCACGGGGAGGTCACGTCCGCGCAGGTCGGCCTGATCCACGGCCAGGCCGCGCTCCACCAGCTGCTGCTGTGGACCGACGCCCGGTTCGACTTCCAGCACGAGGATATCGTGCGCCGCCAGCAGATCCCGCTGTCCTCCGAGGAGCTGTTCGCCGATGCCGAGCACTTCCTCGACGGCGTGCGCGAGAGCGCCGGAGGGCTGTCACCCGCGATGGTGCTCGAGCAGGACATCCAGCGCGTCCACAACCTCGGCAAGCAGATCCCGACCGAGGTCCACGGCGTGTTGCGCATGTTCGACGGCCACCGCGTGCTCGCCGACGTGCTCGAGGACTCGCCGTACCGCGTGTTCGAGACGCTGCGCGTCGCGCAGAAGGCCGTCGAGGCCGGCCTGCTGAGGGTCGTCGACGGCCACAAGCCGAAGGCGACCTGGCGCGCGGTGCTCGCGATCGAGGAGTGGCTCGTCGGCAAGGACACGCGCGACAGCGTCGTCGAGCGCACGACCGCGCAGCAGCTGGAGAGCGGGCCGACCGGGCCGGTGCGAAAGTTCTCGAAGAAGCGGCGCAGGAAGCGGCGCGGGCAGACGCCGCCCGCCGGCGTGCCACCGGCGGCGAAGGCCGACATCGACTGGGGCGCGCTCGTGCCACGCGTGATCGGCGCCGAGGTCGGGCCGCTGTCGGGCGTCGTGCCGGCGGCCGCGGCGAGCGGCGAGGTCGAGATCTCGTCGCGCAAGCAGGAGCGCGAGGGGCTCGAGGCGCTGATGGACACCGACAAGCGGACGCGGATCTTCCCGACCGACATCGGCATCGAGCCGACCGTCGTCGTCCGCGGCGGCGACACCGACGAGTGGGAGCGCATCGAGTGGGAGGCGAAGGCGAAGCTCGAGGCCGAGGAGAAGGCGAAGCTCGAGGCCCAGGAGAAGGCCGCGGCCGCCGAGCGCGAGGCCGCGCCGGACAAGGTGCGCGAGTCGGTGCAGCGGATGAAGCTCGAGCGCGAGGCGCGCGAGGAGCAGGCGGCGAAGCAAGCGGAAGAGGCCCAGCGTGCCGCGGCGGCGGAGCAGGCCAAGGAGTACGCCGCGCGCGCGCTGGCGGCGGCCGAGACGAAGCGGCTCGAGGCCGAGCGCGCGGCGGCGGCGATGATCGCGCAGCCGGTTCCCGCCGACGAGGCGGCGGCCGCGGCGATGATCGCGCAGCCCGTGGCGGCGATCGCGCCCCCGCCCGAGCCGGCCCCGAGCGAGCCGCCGGAGGACGCGGCGAGGACGGTGCCGTTCGTCAAGGAGCCCGAGCCGGTCGCTGTCGCCGAGACGCCGGCCGCGCCCGCGAGCGTCGCCGATCGGATGACCGTCGAGCCGGCGCCGGCCGACACCGCGGTCGTCGTCGCGACACCGAAGGTCACCGTGCCGGCCGCGCCGCCGCCGGCGGACGACGAGCCGTCCGACGGCGTGATCCGCGCGGCGATCGCGACGGCCGACACCGACCAGCTCCACCGCGAGCGCGCGCGGCTGCGGGCGCCGAGCGAGCCTCCGCAGCACGACGGGCCGCCGATCAAGGAGACGAGCGGCGAGATCGGCCGCAAGAAGTCACCGACGCGGCCGCCGGCCAGCGCGTCGATCGCGGACCGCGAGCCGTCGATCCTCGTCGACGACCTCGCGGCGGCCCACGCCGTCGCGAGCGCGGCGCTCTCGCACATGCCCGCGCAGCCGCCGCCGGCCGACGCCGCGTCGCCTTCGCGCGAGCTCGCGGTCGCCGAGACCCGCAAGGACGCGG